>JBOFQC010000694.1:0-1781 GCA_051660725.1 Thermoguttaceae bacterium | reverse complement strand
CGAAACTGCAAAATCCGGCCGAGCTGTTCTTGTTCCAACATCTGCTTCATCCGCATGATTGACGGAAAAAAACGGAGATGAAAAGTAAGCTGGCTGGTGCCACTGTATCCGCACCGATTAATGGCGTCAAGCACACACTGCGATTCCACACTGTTCACGCAAAGCGGCTTCTCGCAGTATATGTGTTTGTTGTTCTCAATTGCCGAAATAAGTGGTGCCAAATGCTGTTCATTCGGGGTACAGATATGAACAATATCCACGTCGGGATTCTCGGTGATTTCACGGTAATCCGTTGTCGCAAACTCTGCGCCGGTAATACTTTTGGCCTTTTCAGCAGTCGAAGCATGCGCAGTTGCCACATGCGTTACCTTGAATTCGCAACCGAGCGGCTGTGTGTAAAACGGCAAAGTCGCGTACCCAAAAGCGTGAACTTTCCCAATCGACCCGAACCCTATAATTCCGACATTTTTTTTCGTCATTTGTTTCATTTACGTGAACCTATATAATTGAGGAGATTCGTGTTGAAGTTACAATATGATTCACCTGTTTTTTTTATCTGAGGAGTGACATCAAAACTACATATAACGTTATGTGTTAATCGATTGTCTCTGGATAAGTCGTCCGCTTTTATGCCGACCGAGTCGTAGCTAAAATCAAACAACGTAGTTGTCTGTGCAGTGTTATCAGCATATTGCCGTTTCGATTCGTTTATTCTTTCTTTCAATCTGGTAAACATGAAATCACGTTTTTCCTGCCATTCTTCGGAAGTAACATCATCAAGTTTTTGTGTTACCGCTATGAAAAACTGCGACTCTGAACGACCAATAATAATATATATTTCTCCACCAAATTCTTCAGCAAGTCCCAGATCATCAAAATTTATTGTTGAGCCAAATAATTCTATCTCGTCGATGTTTCCAAGGTGTTTACTATTTGCGAATATGTTTATTATACTTAAATCACCTTGAAAAAACACGCTAAGTCGTTCTTCCAACTCTTGTCGAATAAGATACTCGTCGGTTGGAGTGTTTTGAAACGTGTTGTTTCGTAATAATTTATGTCTTAACGCCAGATTATTGCGTAAGTTTCTGACACCATTCGGGCTGTAATTTGAAAAACTGTTATTACGTCTGCTAATAAATCGATTTACAGCGACATGATGTCTTGAACGTAAACCGCCAAATTTCCGCTTGGCTTGAATAAAACCGGATGTATCTTTTTCGTTTCTTTCGGAATTCCTGAATAATAGCTCAGATTTAACTGCTAAATCTTTAAGAGCAAGTTTTACCTTTTCCAGTAATGACCAGTTAATCTTGTCTTCGATCTTTGGAAACGAACCGCCTATGTACAAAACCCTGTCTTCTTCTGTCAATGCAAGTTCAATGCCCAATTGTATATCCGCCTCCAAAAAATGTTGATGCGCATCTTGTAAAATAGAATAGATCATGTCAGCTAGTTTCGCATTGCATGTATCAACTTCGGCAATTGACTTCTCCGTGTATACCGAGGTAAGATCAGGTTGTTTGGGATAATAAACATTGACCAAATCGTCTCCAACTCTGTTGTAATTTTTTTTGTTTCCGTTTTTTGCTGTTCCAAAAAAAATTGATAACTCAAGAGAAGACATGTTACCGTCATTTAGTTCGGGCGAAAGGAGCTTTAAACCTGTTAGGCAATTGAAAGTAACAGATTTTGCGTTTTCCTTTGATGCCACTCGAAAAAGCCCGTTCATTCCTTGTGCATCCTTCTCGTAAAAACCACCAACTGAAAGCGGTATCGTA
>JBOFQC010000693.1:0-3538 GCA_051660725.1 Thermoguttaceae bacterium | reverse complement strand
TTTGGTGCGCCGTGAGCTGCTTGTTCTTTTTCTTCAGGAGCTGATTCCGATTTTTCATCAGCTACCTTTTCTTTATCTGCATCGGCACTTTCTTCGGCTTTTGTTTCAGTGTTTTTTTCAGCGTCGGAAGGTTTTGCGTTTTCGTGATCTTTCGCGGGGGCACCGTGTTCTTCGTCACGATGCTTTTCGGCACCGTGTCCAGCTCCGTGAGCTGAACCATGAACTGCGTTTGCTTCTTTCGTCCAGTTTTGTGGATATTTGTTTGCCACCAAACCGGCGTAAATAATCAGAACCAGCGCAATAGCCGACACTGTCAGCTTCAGACCGAAATTTGAGGTTGCGCCACCGTGGCCGTGTGATTCTTGCGAATCGTTGGAATTGTGTGAATTATCGTGAGTCATTTTTGTATTAACGAAACAATAAACGAATATTAACCCGAATACCTGATTCGGACCGCTAGCGAATAAGGCTTACGCAGTTGATGCAAAGTTACACCGAATAACGTAAGACGATTTTTTCTGAAAACGAAACTAAGAGCCTAAGAATGGATGCGGTAATTTATGCGACACCAATTTCGGCTACTTTATGTAAAATTTGGTCGGCTACACTCAGTTAATCACCAGAATCCCGACCCGCGGGGTCGCACAATCAATAGCCTTTGGTCAGGGAGCGCAGCGACCGCAACCCTGGGCTAATCGTCCCATAAAACTCAACCCCTTTGCGGGGTTGCACTTGAAACGATTTCGTGCGACGCAAAGCATCGTAGCATCAGACTATTTAACTATTTGTGATTTTACCACACTTCTCTCAGGCGTAATCATACGTACTACTTCTTTACAGGATATTTGTCCTTTTCCTTTTTAGCAACAGCCAGTTGTGGATTGGCCGCATTTTCTTCGATTTTGGAGAACCAAATAAGGAGCACAGCCGCGATGTAAACCGAACTGTACGTTCCAAATGCAACGCCGATCAACAACGTAAAGGAGAAAGTATGGATACCTCCACCACCAAAGAAGTAGAGAATTACGAGCACGAACACGGTCGACAATGATGTCAACATGGTTCGTGACAACGTCTGGTTAATCGCAGAGTTCACCAACTGTTCGGAAACAAACGGCAATTTACCTTTAACTTCGCGAATTCTGTCGAACAAAATAATCGTATCGTTAAGTGAGTAGCCGATAATGGTCAAAAATGCCGCGATAACCGGCAGGCCGATCTTAAACTGCTCAACTTCGAGGAAACTAAGTGCAGGTGCCACCCAGTAACTAATCGCAATACAGCCGAGCGAAACGATAACGACGTGAATCAACGACACAACAGCTGCGAGACCGTAAATCCATTTATGGAACCGGAAGTAAATGTAAATAACGATACAGACCAAACTTCCGACAACTGCAAAAATAGCCTGAGCCTGAGCACGACGTGCAACGGCACCACCAATGGTATTCTGCGACGGGAAGTACGGTGTGTGAATCTTCTCAGCCGCAAAGCTTAAGAATTTCTCCGAAGTTTCGCGGTCCGTATTGAATGTAAGCACCCAATCGGCGTAACGTTCGCCACCACTTTGCAGCATGTTTTGGGCAAGGAAACCACCTGCAGCCGTATCTAGAACCGGTGCAATTCCAATATGCAGCACTTCGGATAATATGCCAGCCTCAATGGCTTTGTTCATATAATCGTCGAGATTTGAACGAAGGGCCGGCTCATTGGTAAGTGGTGATATCGAAACCTTAGCCACTGTTTCTTTCTTGCCGGAAGCTGTAGCACCGGCTTCCTGTTCAGCGAGCTTTACATCAGCGGATTCAGGTGCTGAACCGTTTTCAAATTCGTATTTGAGCGTGTAATAAACCAGAGAATCGCCGAATTTTTCCTGCAAAATCTGGGTGACTTCCTCAAGGTATTTTTTCGGATTTTCCGAATAGTTTATTTCAAGCGTGTCAGGCTTAAGTGATGTGTTAATGATAAAGTGGGTATTTTGGCCCGCGCCGCCGAGTTCGGCGTTCGTTTCATCGTTAGCAGCTGCGGTTGCGGCGGCGGCCTTCTTGGACTGGTCGGAAAACTTAATTACGCTGACGGCAAGGTCAGGAAGAACGTCCTTTAATTCAGCGCGAATTTTCTCGATATCCTGGGGTGTCTTGAACACTGTTTCAACCGAAACACCGCCGACGAAGTCAATGTCGAGAATACCGGGACCTCGCAAAATCGTTGCACCAATACTGATAATAATCAATGCAAGCGAGAATGTGACGCAAATCTGTTTCACAGCCATGAAATTGAAATTCGGCTTCTTGAAGAATTGCATCATGTTAAGCGTATTAACCCATTTCTGACGTTCCAAGACGTCGAAAATGGTACGGCAAATGTAAATCGAGGTGAACATACTAAATGAAACACCAAGTACCAACGTAACGGCAAAACCTTTAATCTGTTCGTTACCGACAGCATAAAGGATAATACCGCATATAAGCGTCGTAATGTTCGAGTCAACAATCGCAGAGAGTGCTCGACCAAAACCATTTCGAATCGCCATTCTAAGTGAGGCACCGTTTGCGAGTTCCTCACGAATACGTTCGTAAATCAGGATGTTTGCGTCAACTGCCATACCGAGAGTCAAAACGAGACCGGCAATACCAGGCAATGTGAACGCCGCACGCAGGGCGAACATAACCGCCATTATCATGAAGAAGTTCATTGCCACAGCAAAGCAGGCAACCAAACCGGCAAGGCGGTAATAAGTCACCATGAACAATAGCACGGCAGCACCACCCCAAAGCACGGCTGCCATACCTTTTCCAATGGTATCTTCACCGAGTGTCGCACCGGTTTCCATTTTACTGACCGGTTCCTGACTCAAGTCGGCAGGAAGACTTCCGGCATTCATGACGCTGATAAGGTCGTTAATTTCCTTATCGAGTTCCATACGCCCTTGTGGAGTATCACGTTGTCCAAACGTAATCTGACCGTTACCGCCAGTAATCGCTTGCTTTAAATTCGGGGCGGAATACATTTCGCCGTTCATTATGATACCGAGCTGACGTAACCTGTTCGGCTGTACCGGATCAGGCGCGTTCTTTCGGGTCAGCTGGGCAAACAAATTGGCACCAGTGGCATTGAAGGAAAACGCGAGGCACGGTTGCATCGATTCATAATCTATCGATGATCTTACGTTGCGAATATATTTTCCGTATACGTTATAATCGTCTTGGAGAACGAGTATGTCGAGTAACTCGCCACGTTTACGGGTAATGATTCGGTCATCGTTTACAAAGCCAGCCTGTTCTTTTGGAGCAACTGGAATCCAAAACGCGACGCGGATCTGTTCACCATCAACATCTTGGTATACGTCCATGCCACGTGTACTCTTGGCAAGGTCGATTATCGGTTTGTCGTTATCATATTTCGTCGAAGCTAGAATTCGGAACTCAAGAGCACCGGACGCACTGATTAACCGTTCGATACGTGTTACTTCGGCTTCTTCAGCGAGCGGAACGATAATACGAATCTGTTTGTCGCCTAATTTTGTGATTGAAATTTC
>JBOFQC010000692.1:0-3058 GCA_051660725.1 Thermoguttaceae bacterium | reverse complement strand
CTTTTTCCGGACACAAGTTTCACGCACCGAAAGGTGTCGGCGGGCTGTATATCAGACGTGGCACACCGATGCGAACCTTTATTGTCGGCGGACATCAGGAAAACGGCAGACGGGGTGGGACCGAAAACGTGCCGTATATCGTCGGAATGGCAAAAGCAATTGAAATCGCAATGTCCAACCATGCCGAGGAAATTCAAAAGATCACACTCTTGCGAAACAAGTTGGAAAATGGCATAATTGAGCGCGTCCCCTACGTCGAAGTCAACGGAGCGGAAGCACCACGAATGCCGAACACCGTTAACGTGGCATGTCATTACGTTGAAGGTGAAGGTATTTTATACCAGTTAAACGACGACGAGATTTGCGCTTCCAGTGGTTCGGCCTGTACTTCCGGTTCGCTCGAGCCTTCTCACGTTTTGCAGGCAATGAAGGTGCCATTTTCGGCAATGCACGGTTCGGTTCGGTTCAGCTTGAGTCGGTACAACACCGAAGCCGAAATTGATCGGGTTCTGGAAGTTTTCCCGCCGATTATTGACCGTCTCCGCCGCTTGTCGCCCTACTGGAATTACGAAAAAGGGGAGCCGAGGCCCAGCCGCCCCGGTGATACGCTTCATATTCAGTAATCCCCTACCGATCACTTTCAAATGCCCCAAAAATTAAGTGAAAAATTTTATTCGTCGGAAAAACCTTTTCTATACGGAGCCGAAGTCGTTAACACTCGGGGTATTCCGGTTGAAGGTTCGCCCAGTGATCCATTTGCGCTGGCAAACGCGCTTCTCGCTGACCCACGTATAGATTGGGTTTCGATTACCGACAATCCCGGCGGCGGACCAATGCTGCCCCCAGACTGGCTTGCTGGTTTGTTACCGAATCACGACAATAAAATCGTGCTGCATCTGGCGTGTAAAGATGCTAATCGTATTGGATTGGAATCCGCAGCTTGGCGTTATGCAGCTGAAGGGTTCGACAACATTCTCGCGCTTTCCGGCGATTTGCCGACTGGTGGATATCCGACGCGGGGAACCGGCGTGTTCGATTACGATTCCGTTTCGTTGATAAATCTTCTGGCAAACATGAACGCCGGTCTTGAAGTGCCGAATCGAAAAGGTACTTTTGACAAACTTTCTCCGACAAATTTTTTCATCGGCTGTGCGGTGAGTCCGTTCAAGAAAAACGAGAACGAACTTGTGCCGCAATATTACAAATTACTCAAGAAAATAAAGGCTGGCGCAAAGTGGGTGCTTCCGCAACTTGGGTACGACATGCGGAAATTCAACGAAATCAAACTTTTCCTTGACGAAAACAATATAAACGTGCCGGTTATCGGAAACGTATACGTACTAACCAAAACCGTTGCGAAGATGTTCAACTCCGGCAAATTGGCTGGCTGCGTTGTAAGCGACGAACTGGTTGCGGAAGCCGAAAAATACGCCGCCGGTCCGGACAAAGGCAAATCGTATTTTTACGAATTGGCGGCAAAGCAGCTTGCGGTTTTCAAAGGACTCGGTTTCTCCGCCGGGTACATTGGCGGTGTGGCAAAGCCCGAAGCTTTTTTCGAGATAATCGAACTTGCCGGGAAATACAGCCCCGACGATTGGAAGACGTTGATCAAGGACATCTGCTTCGCACAAAAAGACGAGTTCTTTTATTACGAACATGATCCGAACACGAAACTTTCGCAGGGCAAGGTTAATCCGGCGTTTACTGAATCGCTCAAAACGCCGCAAAAAACGAAAAATGTGAACTTGTTTTACAAATTTTCGCGGTGTGTTCACGCAACAGCGTTTCACAAAAATCACGGCTTGTACAACGTAATGGCTCGTGTTTTCAAGTTTCTGGAAAAAAATCCGAATGAAAAGACACCCAATCCGGCGCAGCAGGGAACACTGTACAAATTGGTTCACTGGTTGGAAAAGGACGTGAAACACACCCTTTACGGCTGCACCGACTGCGGAGACTGCGGCTTGCCCGACACGGCATATTTATGTCCAATGAACAGCTGTTCGAAAAACATGCGTAACGGTCCGTGCGGCGGCTCGTTCAAAAGCCGTTGCGAATCGGAAGACAAAGATTGCGTCTGGACAATTGCGTATGACCGTTTAAAATGTTACAAGGAGACCGAACAATTACTCGATGCGCCGGTTATTACGTACAACGCCGCTTTGAAAAACACCTCGGCCTGGTCGAACCTGTACATGAACCGTGACCACGGTGCGAACGACAAGTAAACCCTAATAAGAGTAAATATGAAACTGGGATACCCGCAAATTGAAATACGAACTCCTTACGAGGTGATAAATGAAACAACGTGAAAAAACAAAATCGCTCGTTATTCCTGGGTTAGCGTCATAAAGATGAAACAAGAGATTCAAGAGAAAGTATATCGGGAAACAAAGGATTTAACTCCTGATGAGCATATCGAGTACATCAGGCAAGGTGCCGCACGATTTGACAGAGAAGCGAAACATAGGTGTAATGAACGTATTGTAAACCATTAAAACAGCCATGAACCCGACAAAATATCCGAAAAGAATTTTACCGTTTGAGGTGGAAAATCTGGACTCCGGCGGAATACTTGTGACTAATTTAGTTCGGCAGAATATGTCGTTTTTGTTTTCGTTTGTAATTTGTGCGGGTTTCATTACTTCAGAACTTGCTTTAATAAGCCGCTCTTTTATTACTTCGAGAGCTTATTTATTACTTGCAGTGTTCTGGGTTTTGTACATTGTTTTCATATTGGTGTCACTGCTCATATTTTTTACAGGACGCGAACAAATAAAATTGACCCAAGATGGTATTTTGATTACCTTCACGTGCTGTTTGTATGCGTACAAATATTATAACGTGCCATTGGACAACTTGACAGGTTTCGTCGCAGGTGATTATCCCGGTTATAAAGGGATGCGGCCTTGTATCGAAATTAAGACGACTGAAAAACCAAAATATTTCAGTTCCACGTTTGTGTTTAGAAAAATTGAGCAGGCAAGAGAAGACCTTAATTGGTTGGCCGACCTGTTAAATGATAGTTTGCAGACAATTAAATCAAGTTAATCGTAAT
>JBOFQC010000691.1:0-18784 GCA_051660725.1 Thermoguttaceae bacterium | reverse complement strand
CTCTGCGGTCTGAGACGAGTTCCACATTCATGTCGAACGAACCACGTGCCGGAATGTTTTCGAGTTCCCACTGCACAACACTTGAAAGGTTCTGCTGCACTGGTTGGTAATCGGCCCGGATAAATCGCACACCACTTGGCAAAATAAGCCGAAGAGTTGCTGGAACCGGCTTTGACGACGAGTTCGTAACACGTACTCCCCAAGTACAAGGCTGGCCGGCAACTGGATTTTGCGGCGGTGTCGTTTTTACATTAAGCGAACCGCTGGTCGTCCAGTTTTGTTTGACAACGGTACTTCCGATCACGACTTCGCCCTCACTCGATTCGGACGAAGTGGGACGTATCACTTTAACGGTAATGTTCGAGGTGCCGGCAGTTTGCTCGTTTTGAAAAATTTCAACGGAAGCCTGCCCATTCTCGTCGGTTTGAGTACGTGCTTTTTGTGCTCTCGATTCGCCAAGTCCGGCTGACGGTCCGCCAATTATTTCATATTCAACAATCCAGCCGGGACGTGGTGCCCCGTTTGAACTTCGCGTTACAATTGTCGTGAGTTTTCGGCTGTCACCAGAAGGCGAAACGGAAGTACGTGGAAACGCAATTTGTGCGTCTATCCAGTATATAACGGAACTTGCACTCCGCTTCGACCAATCCATAATGGACGGAGCCATTGCTGATATATACGAAGCCCCCTCACGCTCGGATTTTATCGTTATCCAGGTTTGACCTTTCAAAATGTCAACGTCGTCTTTGGTCGTTGCCGTACCACGATCTATTGTCCAAAGATTCGCACTTGTTTTAGTGATGATTGTTCGGTCACTCTGCTTTTTCGCTGATGTAAAGTCGCAATGCAGCCAATCGCACCATGACCCTGAGTCGTATGAAAGTACGTGGCCAGCTCCGTCAAGCGACCACTCGACGACTTCGTTGGTACGCAGATACCCGTCATTACCGAGGTAACTTGCGACAACAACGACTTCGGAGTTTATTGGCACATACTGCATTTTCGGCGTAAGAATAATTGCAGGTCCCGTCACTGGATCAGGTGGAGAACTATTTGCGTAATTGTCGTTCCAGGCTCCGCCACCTCTGTAACCACCTCCGGTTCCTGTTCCTGGAACAACGGAACCGAATCCGCCCGGTAGTTGGCTGCCCGGATTCATGCCCCGATACGCGCCGGCCCCGTCATACGGCTGTGCTTGCGTCGTCTCAGATGTTGAAGTTACAGGAGGAGTAACCCCGGTTGAACCCGGATACGGAGTAGCGGCAGTTGGATTGGAAACCTGCGGCGGTGCTGAAGAGTCTGTTTCATTTTTTGGAGAAACACCAGATTGATTTTTTACAAACAAACAATTACCGCTCGGGTCAAGCCTGTACTTTTGTAAGTAAGCGCAGCCCGAAACGAGGAAGAATATTCCCCCCAGAGCAAGAGCGATAATTTTCTGATGATTCTTTTCCATAATGCAAACAATAGCTTTTAGCTTGACGTATTTTACCTAAATTTTGCATTTTTTCTATTAGAATTATACTTAGCAGTCAAAATAATCGACAAAATCGTTAAAAAAGTAAAAAAATACTTAAAATAATTACTTTCAAGCTAAAGTTTGCCTACAAGGAGTACAAACAATTGGTGGTTTTTAGCCGCAAAGACGAGTTTGTTACTGATATTTATAAGGAATTTTGTCCTCGAATTTACTGATGAAGAGCAACGTGGACCGCAAAGACCTACGAAGATGCGAGCTTTCACTTAATAATCTGAGATCAATATTTAGCGAAGGCAATAAACTGTATTTTCCCTCTTGATTTGATTTCTTATTTTTTCTTATACTCTCGCCAAGTTTCTATATATACAGCACTACACAGTCAAATGGAAATTTGGTTGTGAAATACTCTGTTGCACAAAAAGAATTGCGGATCACATCAATAACACAACCATTTCTCGCTAAAGACCGTTTTTTACATGGTCTAGGGATGGTGTACGCTTGTGTTTTCGTTATTTTTTCATGTTTCGTCAGTTATGCAACTGCTCAAGAAGAACTGGGTAAAGTAGATAATCAGGCCAATAACGAGTCCAACACGTTGATTCCACGTTGGTCGGTTCCTCGTCCGAATCTGCAAAACCTTCCGTCCGTTCACAAGTTTCTTCCGCCCCGTGATGCAGTTACGCCAATTGAAACAACGCAACTCGATCTGCCGGGCTTCCAAGGCAAAAGCGAAACAGAACAGGCCGATACAGCGGCTCTCGACGCAATGGTCGCCGACTTCTCTGGAAAATCACAGCTGATATTTCCACAAAGAAACATCGCAGAACAAGTCGTGATAATGGCAAAATCAGGCTGGAGCAAAAACACTGGAAATGCCGAAGTCATGTTTCTCAACGGCGAATGCTCGATTGGACAAGGAAACGACGTTGTACGCGGTGAAAACGCTGTTGTTTGGATAGATAATAACGCAACACCAAAATACGCATGTGTTTACGTCGAGTCGCTTTCAACCGCAAAACCACTTGTGATTGAATTCGGAAACTCAAACGACATTCGCACTAACTCAAAAATTCAAGACCAGAAATGGTACGGAACGTTTAACTCGACGGTTCCAATAAAAGTATTACTCGAAAGCAGTGCTGTGCCTCAACGAGATTTGCCGGAGATTTATAATCGCGCTATGAATATGCGTTCTCCAAACATGGCAAAATATCAACCTCGTCAATACACCGCAACAACAAACTTCGGAAACGAAAAGGCGAACTTCCGAAGCATACAGTTTTATCAACGGAGCGATAATCCGACAGAATTTTCCTTAAAAACCGACCCTATTACCAACCGAAGCATCGGTCTGATCACCAACGGCTTCAACATGGTAATAGAAGGAATACAAATTGACAACGAAGGCGCTAAACTTCTAACCGGCGACGCTGTTGATATTTCCGCGGACCGTGCCGTTATCTGGGCGGGTGACACAAACGAACTTTTCACAAGAAAAACCGAGCTGCAGGGGAACGACATCGACCTCGAAATTTATCTCGAAGGTAACATCATTTTCCGTGAAGGTGAGCGAACTATTTACGCTTCTAAAATGTATTACGATGTAAAAAACCAAATCGGATACATCTTGGATGCCGAAATGCTTACACCTGCACCTGGTTATAACGGACTGATTCGCCTTAAAGCTGACATACTGCAACAAAGCGGAATGGACAAAATCACCGCTAAAAATGCGTATATCACGACTAGTCTTCTCGGCGAACCGTCGTATCGGTTACAGTCCAACCAGCTTACATTTGAAGAAATTCGTCGTCCTATGTTCGACACTTTTTCCGGTGCGGCAATAATCGATCCGGAAACCGGTAAGCAACAGGAAAAGAAACGTCAACTCCTCGTCGCCGAAAGTAACGTAGTCAGCCTCGGTTCTGTTCCTGTCTTTTATTGGCCCTGGATGGCTGCCGATATGCAGTATAAAGATTCGTTCTTGTACCTTCGAGACGTAAATTTTGGCCACGACCAAATGTTTGGTACTCAAGTGCGTACAACATGGAATCCGTACCAACTTTTTAACATAAAGAATCCGCCGGAAGGCGTCACGTGGGATATAAGCCTTGATTACCTTTCATCTCGCGGTTTGGGACACGGCACGAATGTGACATACAGTCGGAACGATTTTTTCGGGTCCGCAGGTCCAACCGCCGGCATGGCAGATTATTGGGGAATTTACGATACCGGCAAAGACAATCTCGGTCTCGACCGCCGCGATTTAACCCCTGACCAATCGTACAGATACCGTGCTTTTTGGAGGCACAGACAAGACTTACGTAACGGGTGGGTTGTAACCGCGGAACTCGGCAAAGCGAGTGATCGGAATTTCATGCCGCAGTATTTCGAAAACGAATGGGACACATTTAAGAACCAATCGACTGATTTGGATTTGAAGAAAACGACCAATAACCGTTCGTTGGGTATTTTCGCCAGTGTCAAATTGGATGAATTCGAGACCGGAACAAGTTGGTTGCCGCGATTGGACCATTTTTGGATAGGCCAGTCACTACTTGAAGACCGACTCACTTGGTACGAACACACAAAAGTTGGGCTTGCCGACTTCAAAACTGGAACAGTTCCGTCAAACATAAATACAAATATTCCGTACAATCAGAATTATTACAGGTATTTGGATTGGGAGCTTGCGCCCGGCAGTCCGAATGATCCGAGTGCCCCTGGTTTTAAGAGATTATCAGCGTTTCGAGAAGTAGCTTCCACGAAACACGAATTAGACCTGCCGTTCAATGTCGGGCCTGTAAAATTTGTACCTTACGTCCTTGGGGAGCTTGCACATTGGGGCGAAGACGTGTATGGTAGTAGTGTTCAACGGTTTTATTACGAAACCGGTGTTCGTGCTAATTTGCCGATTTGGAAGTTAATGCCGAATTATAATAGTCGTACTTGGTACTTAAACGGCCTCGCCCACAAAATTGATTTCAACGCGGATTTCTCGTATGGTAAATCAAATTTAGATTGGGACAGTCTGATTTTATACGACCAGTTGGACGATTACTCAGTCGAAAATTTCAGACGTCGGTATACTTTTACCACTTTTGGCGGAAACATACCATTACAGTTTGACGAACGGTATTACGCAATTCGTAGTGGTATCGCAAGTAATGTGACGTCACCGGTAACAGAGCTTGCCAGCGATTTGACGCTGCTTCGGCTCGGAATGAAAAACCGTTGGCAAACGAAACGAGGCCCAACAGGAAACCGACGAATAATAGATTGGATTACATTAGACACGCATGTAAATATTTATCCTGACAGTGCGCAAAACTTCGGACAAAATGTCGGTCTGATCGATTACAATTTACTTTGGCACGTAGGCGACCGTTTCGCTGTTTTATCATCGGGATTATATGATGTGTTTGACAGCGGTCAGCAAATAACACGAATCGGCTGCATGTCCAACCGACCAGAACGCGGAAGTTACTTTCTCGGAATTGATCGACTTGACGGACCGTTTACTGCTACATATTTGAATTTTAATGTCGCTTACACAATGAATATGAAATACTCCGCAGAGTTCGGCACTTCGTACGATCTTGAAAGGGGGCAAAGTGTCGGGTCAAGTCTGTCGATTATTCGTACCGGTGAGTCGTTTTCTGTAAAACTCGGCACCTCCGTTGACACATCACGAGATGTTTGGGGAATCAATTTTAGTATACAGCCGGTTTTCCTGTCGCACATGAAAAAGAGGTAATATACGATGATTTCCTATTCGGTTGATTTATAATAATATTCAATAGTTATGTGGAGTAAAAAATGAAAGTCGAGCGTAGAAAATTCATTAAAGCGGCAGGAGCTGCTCTAGCTGTTGGCGCAGGAAGCAGATTAAGTGCCGAGAAATCATCTTTAGCCGCAGCAGAACCTAAAACCAAGGAATCAAAATCGGAAAAAAGAGTGATTGCACTTTGTGGTAGTCACAGACTCGGTAAAACAACAGCTGCTTCGCTCAATCTCGTGCTGAACTCGCTTAAACAACAAAATCCCGAGTTCAACACTGAGCTTATTGAATTGGCCAATTACCAATTAAGCGCGTATCCGGTGAAAGGTGAGCCTTCACCAACAGACGAGTTCGAATTGATTTCTGAAAAAATTGCTTCGCCTTCAACCGTTGGCATTGTGTTCGGAACCCCGGTTTACTTCGGTTGCATGTCGTCATTAATGAAATTGACGCTTGAAAAATTTGTTGCGTTTCGGAAAAATTTCGACTTGAAAAATAAAATAATCGGAGCCGTAGCAGTTGGTGGTAATCGGAACGGAGGTCAGGAATTTTGTCTGCAACAGCTTTGGACAGCTCTTTCCAGCCAGCAGGTTATTTTCGCACAGGACGCACCGCCGACATCTCATTGGGGGGCAACGCTTTGGAACCAAAACGACTCCATTGAATCTGACGATTTCGGACGAAATACCGCGGTCAATCTTGGCATACGCATAGCAGAGCTTGCAAAAATGGTATGACTTAGTGGTGAAGTAGTAATCTGACATAATACATATTATATGAATGAAATTCCCAACCATTCAAACGAAGCAATTCTGAAGCGACTTCTAACCGGTGCAGGTTTTTCCCTGTTCAATCTGTTTTTAGCTATTGGAATATCTCTTTTCATGACGCCATTTTTGCTGAACAATATTGGTGTTCGTCAAATGGGGATGTGGGAAATTGTCGGTTCTTTCACTGGATTTTACGGTCTTCTGGATTTTGGAATAACAAGTGCCGTTAGTAGATATATTACGATTGCATTCACAAAAAAAGATGTAGACGGATGCAACAGCTTTGCGAGCATCGGTTACTTTATTTTTACTTGTGTTGGAGCAGTGGCAGCTTTGGTGTCATTCTGTATTGCAGGAGGTATGTATACAGCATACAGTGGCACAGTAGACGATATTAACGTGCTATGTCTTGTCACGATGATTCTTGGTGTCAACTTCATGGTGGATTTCCCACTCAGGGTTTTTGCGGGCGTAATTTCAGGTTGCCTGCGTAGCGACGTTAATCAATTACGAGCGCTGTTTTTCCGTATTTTGGGAGCAGCGATGACTTTTGCTATCGTTTTTTACGGTGGAAAAATCATTTTTATGGCGTTAGGAACCTTGGTTCTCACTCTGCTTAATACTGTTTCATTTTACCTTTTGGCGAAAAAGGTGTTTCCTCAATTGCGTCTTTCGCGACAATGTATTCGGAAGGATGATTTCAAACCGTTATTTTCGTATTCAACGGTAACATTTTGGGCGCAGATAACCGATGTGTTGCGGTTTCGTATCAGCACGATAATAATTGCCGGATTTCTTTCCATCAGCACAGTAGCGCACTATGCGATTGCCGCAAGGCTCGTTGGTTATTTTCAAAGTGTTGTGGGAAATTGCACGGATTGGATGGCTTCGTGGTTTACACGACTTCACGCGAATGACGAGCACGACACCATATTGTCGTACTTGAAATTTTCTTACAAGATAACAATAGTCGTAAGTAATTTCATCGCGTTTGGGTTGATTTTCTGGTCGATTCCATTTATTACCAGATGGGTTGGTCCGCAATTTCTTGACTGTTACGACGCATTGGTTCTTCTGACGTTTGGTATGACATTCGCGTTGTGGCAATCACCGGCGATTAAAGTTCTTTACGCAATTGCCCAACACCATTTTTATGCCAAGGTTAATACAGTGGACGCTATCATAAACGTTGTTGGCACTCTTATATTTGTGCAGCTATACGGAATGACAGGGGTTGCGATGGGAAACTTCTTCGCTATGTTAGTCACCAAAATGATAGTACAGCCAGAAGTGATTATTCGAGTGATGAAAATATCCAGATGGGAATTCTGGGTAAGCATTTCCTCCACTTTAATGCGTTCATTATTATGTCTTCTGTTGCCGTATTGGTTTTCGACTCATTTGGCGGTTCCTGAATACAAATACTTGTTCCTGAATGGTTTCTTATGCTTTATATGTTATTTTGTTTCAGCGTATTTTATTTGTTTAACTAAAATGGAGCGAGAAAAAATATTTAGTGTTGTGATGATGATGAGACATCACAAGTAATTTATGCATGCCTACTATATATTACATGAGCGATGTGTTAAAATATAATATTGTTCAGCTTTAAAAGTACTTTACGATTTTACACTATGTTCAAACGAATCTGTCGCGAATTTGAGTGGCGATATCCTATTTATCGAAAAAAATTTGTCCGCTACTGTAATAGAATAAAAGCCACTGTTTTACAAAACGGTGTACGTACTTTTTGGTGGGCCGGCAAAGATAATTTCGGAGATTTACTTACGTTTCATTTACTGCGGCATTATGGATACACTGCTGTATATTGTTGGAGTTTCAAAGGAGAAAATGCTAGCGAACTGGTCAGTATAGGTAGTATTCTGCAAATAGTGGATAGTGAATATGCGGGTATTATATTAGGTAGCGGCTTAATCGCAGACAAACCCAAATCGTTTCCGAACGCGATGATTATCGGTTTGCGTGGGCATATGACAAAACAACTAATTGATTGTAAGCATGATGTTGTTTTGGGCGATCCTGGATTATTAGTGAACCGGCTTTTTAGACAGATACCTACGAAAAAGTACAAACTTGGTTTTATCCCACATTATGCGGAGCTGGACAGCGGTATTGGACAAAAAATTTTTCCTCACCGTTTTTCAGAAGTGAAACTGATAGACCCACGACACCAACCGAAACGCGTACTCCATGATATCGCTCAGTGTGAATATATTTTGTCTTCCAGTTTGCATGGTTTGATTGTTGCTGACGCTTTTGGGATTCCAAATGGAAGACTGTATAATTCTGACTTGTTAACTGGAGGTGATTTTAAGTTTAATGATTATTACTCAGCATTAGGAGTTGAGCGAGGAAAGGTTACACTTAAAGGAACTGAGTCACTGGATGAATTAATTGGCTACACACATGCAGTTCCAGAAACGGTGAAAGAGTGTCAAGAAAATCTAGATAATGTATTTAGAAATCTTGGGAAATTTTTACAGCAGCTTCGTGATAAGTAAAAATATAATACCAGCAGTATCCATAATAGTAGTGACGCATAATCGGGAGACATTGACACGCATGCAATTTTTAGCCGGCATGTAATAACTGCATGCACTAGAGCTACTCTCGACTTTTTTGACTCAGTTGCATTTCGTTTTGAACGGTTATGATATACTGATACCAAGTATATTTTTTTTTGAAAACAGAAGTTATCAATGGATATATTAGCACCAATTTCGCGTAATGTAATTGCACCGCTTTGGGCGGCGTGGGAACGAAGTCCGTACCTGACGCATTACAAAAGATTTTTGAAAACCCAATATGAGCCTATTGAATCGATTCGTGCCCGTCAAACTGAAAGAATGCGGGCAATTGTCGAACACGCTTATAACACTTGCCGATTCTGGAAGGACAGGTTCGACGCATGCGGTATAAAACCGAGCGATATTCGAGAACTCGATGATCTGCAAAAATTGCCAATTTTAACCAAAGATGATCTCAGAAAAAATGTTGACAGTATGTTGTCGTCTCAGTTTAATGACAAAACAAAGCTTGACGTCAAAGAAACGTCTGGGTCTACAGGTATACCACTTATTGTTTATGTCGATCAAAACACAAGCCAGTTCAAACGAGGAGTTAACATAGCGTTTGACGAATGGTCTGGATGGCGAATTGGCGAAAGAGTCGCAGCGCTCTGGTCGACACAAAAAACAAAATTCAAACTCAGAAGTTGGTTGCGACAAAATCTACTCAGCCGTAATTATGTCTTTTTAGACACTCTGAAAATGGATGAAATTGCGATTCACGAGTTTACTAATGCTATGGTACGAACTCCACCGTCATTGATTTTTGGTCACGCACACTCTTTTTATTTATTTGCGCGTTTTCTGAAATATCGCCGACCCGAAGTAAAAATCCGCCCCAAAGGTATTATTACGACTGCAATGGTTCTACTTGACCATGAACGACCATTAATTGAAGAAGTATTTGATTGCAAAGTAATTAACCGGTATGGTTGTGAAGAAGTAAGTTTAATCGCGTGTGAGTGTAAAAAACAAGAAGGATTACATGTCAATTTAGAATCTTTACATGTAGAACTGATAGATTTTGAAGGAAATTCGTGTCCACCTGGCACGCCTGGACATGTAATTGTGACCGATTTACACAATCGAGCTATGCCAATATTACGCTATGCTGTCGGCGACACCGCTACTTGGAAAGGAACACCTTGTTCATGCGGTCGAACATTTCCATTGTTTACCAGAATCGAAGGACGTATTGCAGACTATGTGTTGACATCAAAAGGGGAATATGTTTCAGGTATTTCTTTAACATCATATTTTGCATGTATGTTACCAGGTGTTACCCAGATACAAATCATTCAAGAAGAATTGGACAAATTTGTTTTTAACATAGTTAAAGACCCTGATTTTGATGAAAAAGCAATTACTATTCTTGATGATTTAATAAAAAAACGTTTTGGTGAGAATACACGTTATGAGTTGGTGTTCATGGATCGTATTCCACAAGACAAAAGTGGTAAATTTCGTTTTTGTATTTCAAAAGTAAAAAAAGATTTGTTTTCATAGGCATACCAGAGATGGTGTAACAACATAGTATTTTTATATGATAAACGATTATAATACTCTCATACAAGCAGGATTGTACAGTCCTGCTCAATCGCATGTGAATTCCGCTGTTAAGTTATCGTCGCACATACTGTCTCTGATAAATCGTGGATCGCTAAAAACTTGTCCAATTGCCAAACAATTTATTCCGGATCCACATGAAGATACTATAATCCCTGGAGAAGAATTGGATTCACTTGGCGAAGAATTGCATTGTGTTGGTAATGTGTTGTACCAAAAATATCCTAACAGGTGCGTTTTATATGTTAGTAGTGTTTGTGCCGCTTTTTGTCGATTCTGCACTAGAAAACGACGTGTGGAAGATGTGTCAAAAGACGCCGCAAATAACTACGAAACTGCTTTTGAGTATTTGAGAAATACGCCGTCAGTGGTCGATGTGTTGGTCACAGGAGGTGATCCTCTAATGTTGCCGCCCAAAAAACTTAGCTTTTTCTTGGAAAAACTTCGAGAGATTCCAAGCGTAAAATGTGTAAGAATTGGAACACGGCTGCCAATTTCAGACCCGGACCGCATTACGGATGAGTATTGTGAAATCATTGCGAGATACAACGTCAAATTTGTGAACTGCCAATTCAATCATCCATTGGAAATAACTCCTGAAACGATAAAATCAATTGATCGAATGAGGAAACATGGTATTTCGTTAAATAACCAATCTGTTTTACTCAAAGGTGTCAATGACACAGTTGAAATTATGCGGGAACTTTGCATGAAACTATATGAAGTTGGGATACGACCATACTATTTATACCAGTGTGATTTAATTCCTGGGCTTAGCCACTTCAGAACGACAATTACAAAGGGAAGATATATACACTCCAAATTACGTGGTTATATTAGTGGTTTAGCTATACCTTTTTACATTGTAGACTTACCAGCTGGCATGGGTAAAGTTCATTGTACAAGAGATAATTTCGTGGAATTTGACCCCGAAATTGTAGACCAGGGACCGGGAGTATCGTTCGGTGATTCTAAAAATCCAACCTTGGAATATCCAGTTAGAAAATTTTTCAACTACCAGAATAAGTCATTTGTTTATGATGAACGAAAATACTGTCCATATGATTTGGCTGAAACACAAAAAATTATTGATGAAATTAATAAATAGTATAATATAAAGCCAAATATGTATGTGTCTGTTTTGGTGAAGCTGTAAAATTTAACTGCGTTTTTACCGATAAAATCCTTCCGGAACTATCTGGAAAGTTTCGTTTTTGTATCTCGAAAGTAAAAAAAGAATTATAAACAATTTATGATCTGGATTCTTGTTGGATATATGTGGCTGTTCTTACATCGACCATTTGAAATTTGGCCGATATTAGGTACGGTGCGTATTGAACGGGTATACATGATTTTAACACTCACTGCATGGCTGGCGACCATTGCCGATAAAACCTGGACCAACAACAGAAATAATTGGGCTCTATTTCTTGTTGCTTTTTCAATTTTTATCTCGACATTATTGACACCATTTGAGAGAATTGGGCTGGGAGAAAACCTCACGACTGAAAACTGGTTCAAGGTTTTCGTATTTTTCATCTTGGTTATGACGAGTGTAAAAACCGAAAAAGATTTGAAAATTCTTATAACTTCATTTACGGTTTGCTTCACTCTGTATATGCTTCACTCGTTCCGAGAGTATAGAAATGGTAAACATGTATATCGCATGGGAGTAGCCCGAATGGTTGGTGTAGATTCCACGATGAGCGACCCCAATACGTTCGGCAATGGCATAAATTACGCAATGTGCCTGCTTTTTCCATTGTACGAATTAGCTAAAGAACAAGTAAAAAAAGTTTGGAAAAGAAGACTATACATTTTGTGCGGATTATCGTTCTGCCTTTCAGTACTGTGTATCCAGTTGACTGGTTCTCGTAGTTCTTTCACTGCTCTGGCCTTTTCAATGTTCGCTTTGGCAATGCTATCAAAGTACAGATTTCGCTTATTGCTTTTACTTGCAATCGCGGCTCCTCTGATTTGGTTTTCGCTTACCGAAGACTTGCAAAATCGCTATATGACATTGATCGACCCATCACGTGGGCCGGAAAGTGCCCAAGGGTCCGCACAACGCTCAAAAGGCTTTTGGATCGGCCTTGAAATCTGGAAGGATAATTTAATGTTTGGAGTTGGACCGGAAGGATTTCAAAGAGTTAAAAACACTGAAATGACTGGTTCCCAAGCACATAATCTCTACGGACAGGTTTTAGCTGAACTCGGAACGCTTGGAATTATTGCTTACGTCTCATTGATTTTATCAATTTGGTCCAATCACTATATTGCTTTTAAATTATATAAAAAGATGAAACGCCAAGGCAGAGAGAAAGACGGCGCGTATTTATATAATGTGTCATTTGCAGTCGCTTGGACTGTGGTGCTATTGTTAGGTTTAGGAGGAGGGGGACACAATGCTTTTCGATATACTTGGGTATGGTATGGTGCATTTCAGGCAATTGCAGTTGAAATGTTAAAGAAAAAAGCAAATTCCAATTTTATTAACATTAAGAACAATAATGCAAGGCATATCCGTAATCATCCCGGTTTATAATAGGGAAGTGTTTTTAAAAGAAGCGATAGAAAGTGTGCTTGCGCAGGAATACAATGGTCCAATAGAAATTGTTGTCGCCGACGACGGCTCTACAGACCGAAGTGTTGAAGTCGCCGAATCTTTCGGGCCACCTGTTAAAGTTATTCGTAAACCTGACGGATGTACCGATCAGGGACCTGGCCCGGCTCGTAATCGTGCAATTGAAGCGAGCGTAATGCCATACATTGCGTTTCTGGATTCTGACGACCTTTTCCTGCCGGGACATCTGCAACGTTTGGCGAACGCCCTTGATAAAGAACCGAATGTAATGATGGTTTTTGACGAAGCAAAAACAATGATAAATGGAAAAGTCATTACCTTTCCTTATCCAGAGTGGTTCAAAAAAACACCAGACGCTTGTGCAATGTTTCTCGAACCATTACCACCAACAAATGCGATTGTTTTACGGCGGAACGTTTTAGATATTATTGGATTATTTGATCATGAACTTGTATACTCAGAAGATATTGATCTTCGTTTGAGAATTGCAGAGCGTTTTCCAATTCAGTTTGTCGAGGGTTTTGGATCAGTAATCCGCGAACATTCAGATCGTTCAATCGTTAAAGGACGAGGAAAAAAACTATTCGTTTATGATAGTTTAATGATCAAAAAAGCGCATTCGCGGTATCCGTATCCGAAAAAAATTGTCCGTGCGAAAAAAGCCAAGCTATATTATTTTCTGGCAATCAGTGAGTTTGAGCAGGGAAGTTACCTTTCCTGCATGCGAATTATGTTGTGGAGTTTGTTCATTTCTCCGGGTATTTACGTTGCAAAAATACGAGAAAAGTTTTTCAAACACAGATACGAAACAAATGCCTGCTCTTGATTAATCGTTTTCGAACAAGTATACTTTTCAACGATTCGTGAGCGATATAGTGATGACAATATTGTTTATACCGTAGACGGCATGGCGGTGCGCTTCGCGTGAAGTATACCACCTACCGTGATTTTGTTGGTTTCATTGTTATTATTTTTATTTTCACAAATCCCCTTATTGGAAAATGTCTACTTATTGCCGTTGAACAGTATATATTTACTGATCATTTCAAAAAATTTGGCTCTAGACTTTTCAAGACGAAGTGAAACGGAGTCGTAAAAGTCAGGGACTCGTGAGTTTTACTTTAATAAACCAGTTCAAATTTTTCACGAAGGTCAATAACTAGAGAAATACGATGAATTATTACGACAAAGTGTATGGTAGGAAGTTAGTCGAGGCTATTGACCGCGAGATGAAACGTAAAAATAACAACGTTGCTGGAAATGCGGTTCTTGATTACGGTTGCGGCAGCCGTCCGTATGAAAAATTTTTCACCGACAGAGGGTATAAATACATCGGCGCGGATATTCTTGGCAATCGTCATGCCGATGTTCAATTTACTCCGAACCAACCGATAGAATTTGAAGATGAATCGTTTGATGTTGTTTTGTCTACACAGGTTCTGGAACATGTCAAGGATGTATCCGGTTATCTGTCGGAATGTCGGCGTATATTGAAACCGAATGGTTTGTTGCTACTTTCCACTCATGGCACATGGAAGTATCACGGTCATCCAGAAGATTATTACCGTTGGACGTTTTGGGGGTTGCGCTCAGAAATTACCGATGCACGCTTTTCAGTGGAAAACATGTCGCCTTGTATTGGTCCGCTTGCATATACGACCATGTTGCGAACGCAATTGTTGCGTGGATTTCTGACAAAATATATTCCGTTTTCGTCGCCACTGGTTTTCTTGGCAAATTTATGGTCGTCTTGTATTATGCCGTTGCAGGATAAAATTACTCCGGAGAAATTCTTATTTGAAAACGCCGCCGTTTACATTGTTGAGGCCTATAAATAAAGTTTTTTTCTATCTCCATGTTCCAACTATATGACAAAAATGAAACGAATCCATGTTCTTCATAATCTCGTATGTCTCGGTAGCGGTGGGGTTGAAACTTTGCTTCTCGACTGGATGAAACGCTTGCCTGACCATATTCACTTTGATTTTCTGGTGATGCACAAAGCCGTACGAGATTCTATTGCTATCGAACATGGCTCTTTGGTACATGTTATTCCACGAGAATTTATGAATAAACCATGGCGTTATCCTGGATATATAAAAAAATTAGTAACAGAGCATGGTTACAATGTTGTTCACAACCATAGGTTCGCTTTTTCTGGAAATGTTATGAAAGGAGCCAAGAAGTGCAATGTTCCTGGTCGTATAACTCATTCGCACGCAATGCTTCTTCAAGAGGCGAGTTTTCTACAAAAGCTGCTGTATTTCCCGTATCACTGGACAGTAAATCGACTTCTCCTCATTCAAAATGCAACTCATATACTCGGTTGCAGTAATGACGTAGGACGGTTTATGATGGGGCCACTTTGGAGAGGAGTTAAGAAATGCCAACCATTGTTTAATGGTGTGCCAATTGAAGAATTCCGTCAGCGCATGAAGTCTGTTGACAAACAGACGCTTTGCGAAAAATATAACGTTCCCAAAGATGCTATAGTAATTGGTCATTTCGGGCGTATGGTTCCTGTAAAAAATCAAGCGTTGTTACTCGACTCGTTTGCCGTTCTTGCTAGACGTAATCCAAAATACGTATTGTTCATTGGCGGTGAAGGAGAATTGCGAAAAGAGCTTGAAAATCGTGCTGAAATACTTGGCATCAGAGACCGTCTGATAATGCCAGGATATTGTAATGATCCACCGGAACTTTTTGGAAATCTGTTTGATGTTTTTTGTCTTCCATCAATTGCGGAAGGACTTCCTGTATCATTGGTTGAAGCAACTGTTGCCGGTCTTTACAGTGTCTGTTCCAACACAATAACAAAAGACATCACAGATTATTTTCCAGAAAGAATCAAACCGTTGGCATTAACCGATTCACCAGAAATATGGGCTGATGCTATTGAATTTGGGATTTCTCAAAAAATGTCCAACCAGGAAGGGGGCAAAATTGTCGCTTCATCGCCTTTCACAACAGACAAACAGTTAGAGACATTGATACAAATTTACGAATCGTCTGTTTACAAAGCATCGTAACGCATCGAAGCGATTAATGTTAGCCGGAGCCCTGCTCCGGGGTGTTTTCCAACAGGTACAACGCCGAGCAAGGCTCGGCGGCTAACGAGGCTACAATGAAAAATCGCATTTTAGTACCGGTTTCGAATCCATTAGGAGGAATCCGTACATACATGTTGTATAATTTTACTCCATTGCAAAAAATGGGGTTTCGCTTTACTTTTTTGGCTCCAGAAGGCCAGGCGTTCGAATCATTTAAAGAAAACCTAACGGATTGGGAAGGTGTCGAATTCATCGATGTTCCAGTAAATAAACGCAAATTTGCACTGTGGCGTCATGTTAATCTCGCTCTGAAATCGCGACGATTCTCGCTTGTGCATTCCCAAGGATTAAGAGCTGGAACCGAGACGGCAATTGGTAATTTCTTTATAAATGTACCGCACCTTATAACGTTGCACGATGTCATCGTACCGCAAAATGATATTCCTGGAAAGTTTAAATGGCTAAAGAAATTTATTAGCGGTTATTTTACTCGTCACGCTACGGCAATTATACCTGTATCGAATGATTGCGCTGAAAACCATCTCGAACATTTTCCATGCTGGAAAAAAGGCCCGTGCAAAATTGAGGTTATAAGTAACGGAATTGACGTTGCTAAACTTCTCGAAAGCAGGAAAGATTACGAAGGGGCAAATTCGCAAACAGTCAGACAAAAATATGGTTTTGACAAAAATATCGTTTTGGGTGGCTTCTTCGGTCGCTTTATGCCGCAAAAAGGTTTCATATTTGTTCGTGAAGCACTTTCGGAGCTTGTAAAGCGAGGTTACAAAGACCGATTCAGACTTGTTGTCACAACTGACCAACACGGTTACCGTAACGAAACATTAAACAGTATTTCTCAGTCTACCGAATTAAGTGAAATGGTTCGGTTTGTAGAGTCTGTGTCTGACATCGCGCCACTTATGTCGCAAATGGACGTGCTTGTAATGCCATCTTTGTGGGAAGCGTGTCCAATTCTTCCAATGGAAGCATTGGTACTTGGAGTTCCTGTAATCGGTTCAGACGCTTTGGGCTTACGAGAAGTGCTTAAAGATACGCCTGCTTTGACACCGCCGAAAGAAAACGCTACCGCTTTAGCAGACGCAATTGAGTCGTTTATCAAGAATCCAGATGAATTAAAAAATGCCGCAAAAAAGTTCGAGCCAATTGCCCAAAAGAAATTTGATGTTAAGCTAGCGGTTGAAAAATTACAGTTCCTATATCAAAGCGTTATCAAATAGTGCTCAAACATGTCAAATACGACGACAAAATTCCGCAGTCTGATGAAAGGAATGGGCTTCGGGTTCGTCGATTTGGTTATTGGCATTTTTTTAGGTCTGGTTTTATCTCCTTACATAGTCAAAACTCTTGGTGACAGATTATACGCAATAAACGTTGTAATAAGCTCGTTTGTCGGTTGCTTTAGTATACTCGATCTCGGCACAAAATTAGCCGTTTCACGTTACTTCACGGAACATTTCAGTCGCGGAGAAAAAAAAGAGTGCCTCGTTCTTGCCAATAGTTCTTTTTTTCTACTTTGGGGAGTCGGTATCATCGCGTTTGAGTTCATCGTACTCTGCGGTTGGGGAATTTACGTTCTTTATCCCGATATGGAGAACCGGCTTTTGTTTTTTGAAGTTATCTGCATTAACGCATTAGCTTTTGGGATTAGTTTTCCACAAGGTGCGCTTACGGGTGTTATTGATGGTACACTTCGACAAGACCTGACCAGCTCTCGAAATGTAATGTTCAGATTATGTGCCGCCGTGTTGTCTTTCGTCGTTTTATACTGCGGCGGCGGACTCATCGGACTTTCGCTCGTAAACCTTGTAGTGCCGATACTTAACACCATTGCCCTTCACAGATTGGTTTATGTCGTATTTCCGGAATTCACTATTTCGCGAGCTTTGGTAAAAATATCGTTGTTTCCACGGTTGATCTCTTACGGATTCAGCAGCTCCATGAACTTTATTTCGGGCGTGGTGTCAACACGTGGTGGACTTTTTGTTCTGGCGGCAATGCTTTCACTTGAAACCGTAACGCCTTATTCTCTGGTAAGCGTTAATCTTACGGCGTACTTTCTAGCGGTCATGAGCCTGATCGGAGGAAATTGGCTTGTCAATTGGCTGACGCACTTGATCGCTCTTTGTGATTACCAATCGCTCAGGAAATCAATTCGACTGGCAACTAAAGTATGCATTTTCTGTGCAACATTTATAATGTTCGGAATAATATTTTGGTCAACCGATTTCGTTACTCGGTGGGTCGGAGAAAAGTATTTAATCGCGTATCCAAGTTTGATCGTTTTGGCTTTGGCGATATGGGTTCCTGGATGTTTGGCTCCACATTCAAAAATGTTATTTGCTTTTGGCAAGCACCGATTTTCGGCATACGTTGATATTATTGGTGTCACATGTAACATCATAATGACAATTGCTTTCGTTTACATCGGATTTGGCATCACAGGCGTCGCGTTAAGCACTTTAATTGTAAACATTTGCGTGCGAGGAATGATTGTGCCAACCTACTCGTCACAATTGCTTGGTGAGAGTCCGGTAAAACTTTTAATCGACACTTTTAGAAGTATACTTATTTCCGTTGTGGCGTGTTTTTTACCATTTATAATCACGCAATCGCTTAGCGGTCCGAACTATCCAAGATTGTTTTTGGTAGGTTTTACGAGTATACTGGTTTATATTCCAGCAGTGTTTTTGTTCGGATTTAAAAAAGACGAAAGAGCTGAAATAATTCAGTTTCTGCAAAAAACAAAGAGACGATCAAGATATACTGCCAAACGAGAATAAAACAAAATGTAGAATTTAGTTTGTCTCATTTGGCAATATACCGTTTAGCGATATATCAAGGATTATTCATAGACGAAGATACGATCTGGGTTGGGACTAATTACGTCTTCCACCATCTCGGTCGCGTCCACCATCACGGTTACCACCACGGAAACGTCCACCGC
>JBOFQC010000690.1:0-4232 GCA_051660725.1 Thermoguttaceae bacterium | reverse complement strand
AGGTCCATAACAATTGGAGAGTTCAAATAGCGGGAATCAACAGCAACTGATTGGTATTTTACGGAGTCGTCTTCGTCAAAAATACCGAGTACAACAGCGAATTTACCTTTTTCGCCGACCTCAATGAAGTATCTTCCGTCAATTACTTTCGGAGTCCGAATCGGCGGTTCGGCAGGTGGGTCGGAAACGACGACGATTCCGAACTTGTTTCTAGGGAATGATTTCAGTATTTCCTGAGTTTCTTCCAGCACTTGCCCACTTTTCCCGTGCGAAATCAAGACCAAATAATCGCAGTTTTCTTTTTCGAGTTGCGGAAGAATCTGCTTTAACCTCACAACTGGGTCGGCCTTGGCAACGTTCGGATTGTCAATTTGTTTCAGCAGCTCAGCGGTTAAAATGGAAACGACACCGATTTTAATACCATTCGCTTCAATTACTTTGTACGGAGCAATGTAACCCGGGTCGAATTCGTACGGCGAGACATTTGCAGACGTGAACATACTGTTGACATCCGGTATATTTACCGTTTCTGTAAGAAGTTCTTCGGCGGAAAAGCCGAGGTCGTTTTTGCCGAGTCCAATTGCGTCGTACCCCATTTTACGCAACGCTTCAATTGTAAGATGAAATTTCAGCTCGGCTTGTTTTCCAGTCGATTCACCGATCAGGTCACCTGCGTCAATTGCGGCAATTGGCCAACCCATGTCTCGTAAAGAGCCGAGCAAAGAATAACGGCGACTTAGGCCTCCTTTCATTTCGGCCATGCCTGCACAACCGCACGGTTCAAGGTATCCGTTCTGAAAACCGGTAAAAACCAGCGCGAGCTTCGGCTTTTTCCAGCCAACAAAGTATTCGCCGTTTTTCTTTATCGGATCGAATGGCTCGGCCTCATCGGGGCTTGGGGTTGCCGCAAATACAAGGTGAAACGAAAATAATATATATACTGTTGATATAAAAAAAATGTTGTGTTTATTCATTTTGTACTATTATTCTTCAGGCGTCATTTGGGGCTGTTCGCTATTTTTCGATTAAAAACTGTACGGGCATTTTATACGTCGGAACATCAGGTAGGTTAGTTTCGAGTTCTATTAATCCCATATTTTTCTGGTCGGGACCGTTCCAGTAACCGGGTGTGCTACTCAGTGCCTGAACCTTAAAAATAAATGTTGGGGCAACACCTTCTGTAGTTCCTCCAATTTTATTCATCTCTACAGAAAGCGCCTCTGGCTCGACTTTGACTATTTTTACTGTTGTATCTGCTTGTGCCGACCCAGGGAATCCGAGCGTAAACGTCGATTTAACCGGAATACCAACGCTGGTTTTTCCAAGGTTCAACACACCGGTGTCCCTTGCGTAATCTTTACCGGCAATTGTAATGTTCCCGGCCCGAATCTGTCCTTTTACGAAATACTCAACTGTCGGCTCCGAATCGTAGTTTGTTACAATAGTCAGCCGTTCCTGAAACGAGCCGATTGGAAGTCCCGGCTTTACTTTAACAGTAACAGTGTATACGGTTGTGGCACTTTTCAGAACGGTATTCTTTTTGTCTTCTTCGGTTAATTCAGATTTCTCGAATTGAACCTCGAAATGCTCCTGATCGTCTAATTTAATCTCTTTTATCTCAAGGGGATGTTTTTCCAAGCCGAAAATTCGAGCCACATTTTGAGCTTCTCTGCCGACTGCAATTGACGGAAAAAACAGAGTGCCGGGATTTATTATTATTGGCGAAGTATACAATCCCTTAACCGTAAAACGCAGTTCTGGATTATCCGGGTCATTTGTCAAGAGTACCGCTACTTGACTAAATGTAGATTGTGATGACTCTGCATTCCAGTGAACTGTAACAATTGCTTTGTCTCCGGGTGGGATGCTTTTTTTCGACACGTCAACACCTGTACAGGTGCAACTGGTACCGCTAACTTCCAACAACAGATTTTTTGTCCCTTTGTTTTCGACTGTAAAATCGCACTTTCCTTCCATTTTACGGTCAAGGACGCCGAAATCATAAACGTCTGAAGGTACATACGCTTTTGCTTCTGGATCAACTTTTATCCTGCTCTTAATTACGGTTGTTTTTGAAATAAGCTCTTGCTCTGGATACCATACAGCGAAACGATTTTGCACTTCAACGGACGTGAAAGCAATTGCGGAACCGACCAGAAACGACAATACTATTACGGCTAACAAACGCATTGTGACCTAAAAATACCAAAAAAAGTAAAAATATTAAAAAATTCCCTATTAAAATTATATACAAATTGATTTTTTTCGCAAGAGACGATATGTAATTGGTCTCGGTGCGGACAGATATTCACGACGTTTTCTTTTGAGGCATCTTTTCCTCGGCAAACAGAACGATACGTCTGTCAATTCGCTTGACTTCGATACCTTTGACGTGGCCGAGTTCGATCCATTTGACAAGCGTGTAGACGCCACTTCTCGGATCGTCATAATGTTCGGCAAGCAATGGATACAATTCTTTTAAGAGGCTGCCGTTCGGCTTTTTCTTGAGATATTCAATGACTGAATTGCACATTCGACGAAACGAAGTCGTGTGGCCACCTTGCGTGCCGGGAATGTTGTTTGCCATTTCAGGATGCAAAAAATTCTTTTTCAGACAGTGCGGCTTTTCTTCCTTGTCTCGTGCCTGAAGGGCAAATCGCGGACCGCCGAAAAACTTTTTGGGTTCAACACTTCCCGGATCGAAGACGCCCATTTTGGCTCGAATGACACCAATACCGAACTTTTTGGCGACTTCCTGAAAGAATCGGTTCTTCCCACCCGCTTTTCCTTTTCGACGCCCTTCCGGCACGGCAACATACACGTAATGAAAATCCTTCTTCCAGTGATAAGCTTGTTCCAACACTTCGAGACCGGCACTTGTTTTGACTTCGACGGCCCAATATTCGCAACCATCCTTCACGACGATGTCGATACGCCGTCCGCTTCGTCCGCCATAGGTAACTTCGCAGAAGACTTCGTAACCTTGTTCACGCAACCACTCGGCAATGACACAGGCGAAATCAGCTTCCTGACGCCGTTTCGGACCATCGGTCTTTGCTTCGGATGTTTTCTTTTTGGGCATGGCGGGTAATGTGTCACGAATATTATTAAATCACTGATGTGGCAAACTGACATGGTTCGATCATCTCACATCGAACTGCGAAAACTCGTCAGTCGCCGGATGCTCGGACACATCCACTCTGTCGATGTGATTATCCATTCGAGTGCAAATGGAATCGAGAAAACGGTCGATTTCCACGGGTTTGCCTTCGATGACCAATTCGACGCTGCCATCGGAGCGGTTTCGAACGTATCCGGTGACACTGAAATTGCGGGCAATCGAACAAGTCGTGTAACGAAAACCGACGCCTTGCACGTTGCCGAAAAAATGATAAATACGTTGGATCATGGTTTTGCCTATACTCGTAGTCTGTAATCCTATCAACATCGCTTTCATATCATGATCTGGCCGAAAACTATCCCGACAAAGTCGGTTTCAGATTGGTGTCATTATATTCTTCATACCTTAAAAAATAAATCATTTTCATTTGCATTCGACCGACAACTCTTGTTATTTCAAACGTGCTCAACCATTACGACAATCTCATCTTCGCCACAATTAATGATTGCGTCAAAAAGATTCGTGTAATTCTGCCAAGAAACAGAATGAGTCAACAATACCATCAGAGAAAATATTCGCTCCCCGATGAGAAATGATTTGTCGGTCGATCTTGTCAGTGAATTCTTTTATCATCATGAATTGCAATATTGTTGATTGATCATCCACAACCAAAACTTTTGTTTGTTACGGCATCCACTGAATGACACCGTTTGCAGGATTGACGTTTCGCCACTCCATGAATTCGGCATAAGTCTTCACTCCGTCAGAGATCACCGCTTTGTAATACTCGATTCCCATGATCTTTTCCGTGTCAGGCGTATCGTATTTGAGTTGTAAAATCGTCTGTTTCAACTCCGGTGTCAACTGTTTCAGAATGCCGTCCGCGACTTTTTCCATGTAACCATCGTAAAGCGAACCCTTCAAAATATGGATCATATCCAGCTGCCACAGCTCATCGACATCGTCAAGATACCAGGCATGCCATTCGATACATTTTTCATCCGTGTCGATCAGGTTGATGAATTCCATCCGCTTGATACGGGGATGGATCGCCAATTGGGTCATCGCGGCAAAGCTGGTCGTCACGTCAAGCGGCGACGAATAAATGTGA
>JBOFQC010000689.1:0-9426 GCA_051660725.1 Thermoguttaceae bacterium | reverse complement strand
AATAGACCTCGGGGTGACAATTTTTGGGGGTTAAAATATTCCATTTTGTCGATCTTTGTCTGATTTCAAAGCGTTTTCGGACGTGATTAATCGCCAAAATACCTTGGTGCTCTAAAAGCAGGATTAATAGAGGTGCCCTTAAGTAAATTCGAGTCCTCTTTTCGGCACTCAATAGGTAAATGCAAGGGACCGCATTGGCCCGCAAGAAACAGAACAAAGCCGTAAACCTAAGGATTTGCGGCTTTGTTCTGTTTCTTATTTACTGAACATTACTGCCATTTGCAGAATGATGGTGCAACGTATTTTTTCGTTTGCAACCTTCATGCACTGGTTGCTCCAGTTAGAGTCAGCCGCCGATATCTTCAAAATCGACGGCAAGACGTACCGACCCAAAATGGTTGCTGAAAAAGAAGGACGCCTCTATTCACCGATAAGAAAAACAGATTTTACCGGTTCTAATTCAAGCATTAAAACGGCTCTGTCACCATTTATGTTTAACACTTCAGCGGCAGTACAATTACCGGAGTGCGGGTCCCACCAATGAAACCGTTTATCTTTTCCATTTCGTAACGACACTTCTGTTTTAACCGCAGAGTCTGTCGAATTAGTAAAGAAATAAACGTCACGGTCATGTATTACCCGATGCAAATATGCGCTTGAACCAGTTGCTGTACCGTCCGGTAGTAAGTCGAACATGACATCACCGTCACCTAGAGCAAGTAGTAACTGTTCTTTAGCGGTGTCAAGAGCTTGCGTTGGATCAAGCAGAATCCATGTCGCTTCACCGCCCGCCTTATTAGTTTGCGATACGACATTTACTGTTTTGGCTGGAATTGCCGTATTACCGTTGGAATCATATATTTCTACTTCTTTTATACTAGCGCTGTCACTCGTAATGCTTTCCATCACGATTCTGACGCCACTTACTTTTGCAGGAGTCAACTCAAATGCGTGCTTTTGACCGATTTTTTCACCCGATACTTGAGTTTTCCATTCGCCGCCGCTGGAATTCTTTGTCTGAATTTTGAATTTGTTGATTCGGTTAAACGCTTCGTCAATAACGATTTGCGCAACTTCAGCCGGTTCATCGAAATTGATTTCAAGCCATTGGTTCCCTTCAGATTTATCTGCGGCATTCCAACGAGTATCATACGAACCATCAAACGCGTTGTCCGGTGAGTATCCACCTGCGGTCCATTGGGACGACGCTGTTATGGTATACTGCGGCTCCGGCGTCATCAAGCAGATTTCACCAAAAAGTTTGTGCCAAATCTCTTGAACCTGTTTATCCGTCCCAACTTCAGCGGCGTGTTGCGGCAATTTTCCAACTGCAATTATCCGACCTCCTGATTCGTAAAATTCTACGATTTTCTCAAGCGTTGATAATGAAATCGCATTCATTGACGGAATCAGAATTGTCGAAAACGAAATCGGATTACTTTCGTTTTGAAGTTTAAGCAGCGTCACATTTGCGTTTCCGGCGTCAGTTTTTTCAGCAGCGGTGATTTGCCCGTTTTCGATTACAGAACGGTTTTTTAGCGTCGCCGGATGCAAATAAGTGAAATCACGCCGTAAAACAAACGAAAGAAATTCACCTATTCTCATGTAGTTGTCATCAGAAGTTACGACACCACCTTCATAAGCAGGAAGTGGACCGCCAAAGTGGTACGTACTCTGCAGCGACTCAATTGGATAAAGGACAGCCACATCTGTCACCGGGCCGCCTGGTTGTTGTAAAATCAGGTGCAGTCTGCCAATATATTTATTATAATCTGGCAAAGCCGGACCGTATTTGGGGTCGCGAGCCGAAAGTTCTGGTGGAAACATTATCGAATCAGCGGCGTCGTTGTACCAAACAGCGTGCGGCACGAACATGTTTACCCCTTTCGCCGCTTGGTCCATTGCTTCTTTATATAACACGTCTACCGGCATCTCCTGCATGGCGCCATACACTTCGGTCATCACAAGGTGTCGGTCATAATTTGCGGCTGCAGATGAGATCAATTTATACATTTTTGAACCTCGTCCGTACTGGAAAATCTGGTCGAGGCCTGGAATCGGCTGGTACTCGAAAAACTTTATAATGTCTCCACTTACTCCGGTTGGATTCACGACTTCTTCCTGATCGACGTGCCCTGTGAGTGGTATGCCGTAAGGCTCGAGCCAGTCGGTAATTGTTTTGACGAAACCTTCACTGAATAAAGTCGCTCTGAATCCGAATAACGCATTTCTCGCAGCGGCGGTGTCAGGACCGATTTCCATAAACAGCGCCGGATAAAGTGGAACCGGATCATATCCGAAGCGTTTTTCGAAGTATTCGTTAAATTTTGGCGTCCAAGCAGAACCTTTTCCCGGCGTGTAAAGCATCGGCTCATCGTAAAAAGCCGAATCAATTGTCGTGCCGAAATGGTCCGGCATTGCTTTTTGATATCCGGCGTAAGTAAGTTCTATAAAAGCCTTTACGGACTCCGGTTCCAGATAATCGACTAAATCACGTTCTCCGTCAAGTACGCAAACAAAAGCCATTATTTTATATTCGTCACGTGAATCGTTCGATTTGCTCCAACGCAATTTGTTTTCCTTGACCAAATTTGTTATGTTCTTACGTTCCATTGTGCGTAAATTCATCGCAACACAACCCATTAACGTGCCGTCTGGAATGTCAAGCTCAACTCCAGTGGTGTCATCTGCTCCCAAACGGGTTTCAACGCAGTCGAGTCTTTTACAAAGATGTTGGGGATATTTTTCTTTAAGGAGCCCGCCTGCTGAACCACTTGGAAACCAGAACTCATCATATAAGCAGAGTTTCATGCCGTGTTCCTTTGCGACGTCGGCGGCGTGCTTGTATTGAGCCAGAAATTCCGGGCTCATGAACTTCATTCTGTCTTGAGAAAAAGCAGGCAAAATCGCCAAACCGGCGTAACCGCTTTTCGCACAGTCTTTTATTATGCTTTCGGTTTCCTCGAACTGCGGCACACTGTTCCAAAACCAAAGTGGTCGCGAATTATACGAAGTCGGCGGCAAACCGAAATTCGTCTGGATACTTTTCCAGCTGCTTTGCGTTGGTTCTGCTTCAGATTGTAAAACAACGGCACCATTACCGACTTGGCATAAAGCAAAAATCAATACGTAAGTTAACAGAGCAGCGCAACCGGCAGGAAAAATTCTGCAACCGGAGTACGTGACACCCTGCGATTTCGTTTCGCTTCGCTTGATAAAGTGAAGAGTAAATTTTTTGAACACGTCAGTAAATATAAACATTGATCTGCGTTAAATTGTTTTAATTATAGATTTTCACGTCTGGTTCAGTTTCGTGGAGCATATTCTCGAATAATATATTCCGAGTACGGTTTAAATCCTTTACCTTTATCCGCAAAGCCCAAAGCGGCGTCAACCAACGGATAAAGATCAATATTCGCTGTCACAAACGAGTTTTGCGATTTGTCGGCATTTTGGTCTGAATTTTGGTTTGCGTTTTGTTCGCGAATATTTTCCAAAACCGGAGCAAGAGCTATTAATGCGAATTTTGCGGCGTCGGCATTCTGCTCTTCACGAACCTGATGCAAAAACACTTCGACAAGTTCACGTGCTCTTTTTTCCCGTTGCAACTTCAAACTGTAATAAAGTTCCAGTGCGTTCCAGGTCATTTGCACAGGATCGTTATTATCACATTTATTTTCATCAATAAACTGTTTTCTGTTGTTAAACAAATTGTCAAGCTCATCTGTTTTTTCTGCAGCAATGCCCCAATCAATCATATTAATTGCCGGCGAACGGAAAAAACCATCTCTTCCACCAAGGTTGTCGTAATCCGCAATGAACGGAACCGTGGCGGGATTGGTCCAATCACTGGACGGCATGACAATTGTTTTCAACGAATTAAAAATTGCATCGGCGTCACCGCCATTTTGTTTACATCCATTCAAAGTCGAATCGAGAACAAATAGTAGATCAATACACATCTCTCTGGACAATGTCGCTGAATCTTCACGTGGTTTTGGCCAGCGATTAACGAAAACGTCTTGCATACCGACCATGACGTCGCGACCGTATCCAACTTTCGCGGCATCTTCCAATCTTGTCGCCAACTCATTGCAATAACCATGTAAATCATTCAGTAACACGCCAGGACTCTTGGTAAGCAATTGCTTGAATATCTCGGACGCTGATAATATAGACTGTCTGCCAACAGAAAGCTCTGGAAAATTCATCTGAATATCCAGCAGGAATATCATATCATTGTTTGCGTCAAATGAAGACATAGCATGCGGATAGCAGCAGCGTGTAATATTAGTTTTTTTGTCAACAAACCTAGATGTAAAACGAGCTAATTTTTCGCATTGCTTAACGGTTTTTTCATCTTTAAGTTCCGAGTTGTGCATAACTTCTCGTGCAATAATCCAGAGCCCGATATACACAGACGGGTCCCATTTTGCCCGTTCATCAGAAGAAAATTCATCCAAGGTCATTCCAGATGAAATGAACGGACTCGGTGTTCCTCCCGCTGAAACGTATGCTTCCATCTCTTCAACTGCTACAATTTGTTCGCCATCTTGAATTTCAGCAATTGTTGCAGTTTCGGAATTGTCGTCTAATGGTTTTTCATCTTGCGGCTCGCTTTGCGTTTCTTCTGAAGCGACCCATTTCTCGCACATGTCTAAAACGTCAAGAAGCGAGTCCTTGTTATTTTGCGCAATTGCACAGAATCCCAAAGCAACTAGAATTGACGGATCACCCGGGTAGTATTTTTTCGCTTCTGTTAAATGCTTTTGAATTTCAACGAGTTTTTCAGGTTGTTCCTTTTCAATCTGCAAAAATGCTGAAAGCAGTTTCGACCCAATTTGAGCGGAAACACTTTCTTTGTCGAGTTGTACAATTTTGGCGTTATCATTTCCAGAACTTGACGATCTCATTTTGACCAAATTACCAAAATTGGTGACACCACCCAAATTGCCCGAACAGTAGGTTCCGAGTAAAATTAGCACCGGTTTACCTTCTATCATTCTCCTCATACTGCTGGATGACATACTCATATCAATGGCATCGACATTTTCTTGTCCAGTCGGAATCGGAGGCATGAACATGTCAATATTCTTGGCAATATCTTCAATCGACAAGCTTGCCTGCAATGTTTTGATTTGCGAGAGCAAATCGTTAATACCATTTCTGAAATTCTCGCTCTGTAATTTTTCGACAAACCAAGGTTGGTTGTTTACACAACGGCAATAAACTGTAAGAACATCCATGCCGTAGCCCGCATTATTTAAACTTGAGGCAAGTGACGTGGCTTTATTAGATAAAGACCAAAGGCTGTAATGCATATTACCAACACGAATATTGCCATTGTTGTCACACTCTTTCATTTTTTCAAATATATCTTCAAGAGATGCAATTGCTATATCTCTCCCTTGTTCAGGTGTGTCTGTCTTTTTATAAAATCTCAGCAACAGCATGATGACGAAGTTCTCGTTTACTGCCGAGTCATAACCCATCATGTCGTTTGCGTTCGGGTTTGGCGCAATAGCATTTTTCAATATTTTTAGTACAACATCCAACGCTTCTTTATTACTTCCTTCCGGGTCATGTTCTTCAATTTTGCTTGCGATAATCTCTGAACATTCAGAAAGCGGCCTCGAAGTTTTTTTGTCTGATTCGAGAACTTTCAGTATCTCGGTGGCTTCTTCGATTTTTTTGAGTTGCAGCAATATTATGATATCAAACACCTTTGCGAACGTGTACCGGTTCCAATCCCGGTCTTTTTCTTTCACGGCTTCGTGTTCGGCAATGATTTTACGTACATCTTCACGTAATTCTTCGAGTTGTTTGTCGTCCAAGTTAGTAAGCACATCTAACGAATATGTTCTACACTTGTTTCCATTCCGCATGAACACACGGTGCGGGTTAGTATTGGATGATGCCGGATAATAGGTTGTAGATGATCCGCCTAAAAATGAGCCTAGTAATCCTCTGGAGTTACCTGCCTTTTTACGGGATTGGGGGACGGATATTGATTCAAGAACAAATTCCTTGACGTGAGGTTTTATCGCTTCATTAAAGGTCGGGGCGTTATTATAGCGTGTTCTTTCCAGCATTTCTATTCGAATTTGGAAATTTTCTTCTGGAGTTTTTCCTTTATGCCACGCGATGTCGAAAAGTTCCTGTGCATCTTTCCGCGAACTATCAATTTCAATCAGGCTACTAATAATATTGGCATACTGATAATAGTTTCTGGAAAAAACAGCGTCATCATAACCTTTGACTATTTCCACGAGTTCATCAAGTTTACCTGCTTCATTGAATTCGCGGACAACTTCCCACGAGTTATTAAGAAGGTATTCGGGATTATTTTCGTAAATCTTCCTTTGCCAAACAAAAGCTTCCGCCGTCATACCGACACGTCTAAGTGCAGCGACGTATGTAGTTATCTTTTGCTCGTCCTCTGTTGGAATCAAGTTTTCCAACTCCGTGAGCAAGTTCTTCGCGTCATCCAAACGGTCATTTTTTATGTAAGTATTAACCAGATTCATGTTTAATTCGAATGAACCGGAGCTGCTCTTGAGCTGCGTTTCCAACTGTTCGGTGATTTCGTCGAGTTTGCCGTATTTCTTCAAAATGTCCAGAGCAAGCGAACGGGGGCTATCACTGTCATTATGCGAGAACGGCCAAGAGTTTCGATTATTTCTCGGATTCGAGGCCGGCGAACGGTAAACTTTCAACGCAAAAATTACCGCTTTTTCAATATTGGCCGGGTCCTTTTCATCTCTGTTATTCAACTCACGAAGAAGAAAACTTTGCGTTGAACTGTCATTTGACGAAATCATTAATCTATTAAAAATTCTCTCGGCCTCGTTTTTTTGTCCGAGAAGTTGCAATGTGTTTAACAAAGTCATTAACTCGGTTTCTTTGAGTTGATACCCTTTAAGCCGTTCAATAGCAACACTTGCCCGTTTTTTCAACTTGGGAAACTTCGTAACAAGTTCGAGGATCAGCATTTCCCGTTCACGAACATCCTGCGAGTTTGTGAATGAAATAGCGTCGAGATAGTCAACTGCTTTGACACCGTCATTATTATTGGCCGCCAGAATAGCGAGAAGAACCAACTTCTCTGCTGGAAATGGCTCAACTGCATCTTCGTCGTCTGGCGACGCTTTTTCAAGTTTTGCCTTATATTCGTTCCACTCGGTTTCAACCTGTTTTTTGATTTCGGCGATTTTCTTCGTGTCGAAACCTGAAGCGTTTTGCCTCCTCATGTTTTCTTCTTCACGAAACAGTGTAATGCACTCAGCCGTTTGTTTATCATCCTGGTTCTTGCTCTCAAATCCATCAATCCACGAATTCCACCTTGCGACACAATACGGCGTGATATCCTCGGCAGTGACACCTTCACTCGTTTCAGCGTTCGTAAGTAAAGCATCCAGTAACACCGTTTTCATGCTAAAATGCTGCAACACTCTGGTAAACGGATTAAACACAAAGTAGTAAGACGATTGACCTCTCGAATTCATCAATCTTTGTACAATGTAAGAATCAATTTCATTTCTTTGGAAATAATACTTGTTCTCAGAAAGCACAGACGAACCTCTGCGTCTTATATTTTGAGGAATTGAAGGTGACTTTGAGGATGAAGAAAATTTCTCAGTCGCAAGGTTAAGCTCTTTTTGTATCTGCGCATAGTATTCAATCGACTCGTACATGTCGTTTTGCACGGCAGAGATTAACGCAAGCTCTTCCTTTTTCAGCTTTTTACGAGGAATGGAATTTCCATTAACTGGCAATCCCATAAGACTCATACTAACCGTTGTATTAACCGACGTAGAATTTGCATTGTCATCGTCTTCATTTGACTCTGCGTCTTCATTCTTTGCAAACAATTTATCAAGAGCTGAAAAGCTTTCATCCAAATAGCCCATAAACAACATGTGTAATCCGTTATCAGTACCAAAATAATTGAAACGATTCATTTGAGCAGAGACGGTTTTTCCTTGTTGTTCTTCAAGTTGGTTGATAATGACCGTTTTGATTTTTTCTGTCCCCTCTTTCAAAACTTCGAGGCGTTTTTTTCTAGCGGCAACAAACTCAGTGATATCAACTAGTTCGGTTTCCTTGCCGGCGGTTTCGTCCGTTGTATCAAGAAGACCCGGTATTAAAAATATATTATCATTTTCGATCATGTTTAATAATGGCATTAATCGAGAACCTGCGTTTCCTACAGAAAGTAAATTTGCACCTGAAAAATCTTTGGAATAACGCATAGACATAATGAACGGATATTTTTTACCCGCATATTCGATAATTGAATCCAATCTGGCAACATCCGATTTGCGTCCCTTTTCATTTAATATCCGAGCAAGAACATCGTAATTTCCAAGCTGCACAGCAAGGATTTCAATATGACTCACCTGGTACAGTCCACCATGGTTTGTACTGGTCATTTGCTCTCCCTGCGCCAACTGTTCGAGGTAATCCAAAATCCAATCCAACTTCTTTTCAACCGACGAAGCCTTACCTTCCGCTATTAATTTGTTTTGCGCGTCGAGATATTTTTCCGCCTCAACAAGCCACGAATCAATTTTTTCTTTGATCCGTGCTTTTTGCATCTGGACAGAACTTGGATCCATTCCGTTTCTGGCAAGTTCCTTGTCCAGCTCAGAATCAATGTCAGTTGATTTTATTTTGGCAATAATCTCAGGCAACATGACGTCATAAATCACAACTTGTGATCCCGTGATTTTAAATTCTTCCTCACCCAAAAATGCAAGCTGTTCCTGCAACCTGTTCATCACGAATTTTGTGTCTGCAGAAGTCACATTGCCGTCCTGTTGAATTCCGACGAGCTGATTTAAGATATTTTGTGTGGCCAAACAGACCATTTCGAATTTCAACCTGTTTTTCAAAACATTTGGATCAGAAGAAGTATCCGGTAAAATGGCACGAATCTCATCAATTTGTTTCAAGAAGTTTTTCGTGTCAAAAGACATGTTTTCTGCCTGACTTTCTATTTGTCTGGTATTCGACACAACACCCGGCGGCGTGATTGACTGCATAAGCTGACCTGCTATTCGTCCAGTCCGTGACGTGGAGGAAGTCTTCCCCTTTTCGGAGCCTGCAGCTTCGAACTTGTCATCGTCGTAAGCGAATTTTAATTTCCAACTATACGTAGCAAGTAATGTTTCATCAAAATTCTGGGGTCTAAACAATGGCTTAAGTTGAGAATTGTTACGCATGTAACGATACGAACTCGAAGAATAACGTGACTGTTCATTCGTGATATGTTCACGCAAAATAGTCGGCAGTAATTCATTCAGCATATTCGCTAAAGGCATATTTAACTGTGAAATAGTCATTCCATACATGCCGGGTGAAAAAGTGGAACCGTCAGACGACTTAAACATCCAAGCCGAGTTATAAAAAGGCATCATATACATC
>JBOFQC010000688.1:0-3071 GCA_051660725.1 Thermoguttaceae bacterium | reverse complement strand
ACGCCTTGGCCACATACTGCCATAGCCGAACCAAACGTAAGTCAATCGCCCATCGTGGCATTGACCTACACAACATTCACCGATGTAAATGGACTTAGTCATTGCGCTGTAGTATTAGGACTCAAAATCGAGCAGACCGATTCATGTACAACTGCAGATTGCGGGAGGCGGAACACTTTCTGCGAAGCGTATTAAAATATCGCTTTACGGCATGTCCCAAACCGCCGCTTTTTTGCTATTGCCCAAAAAGGCGGTTTTCGTGTATAATACCCTCGAAATTGTAAACAATTAGCGGACAATTACGGCTGCGGTATATCCAAGGAGGGATAAATGAGTAAGAAAAATGAGGCATTTGCGCAAGATGCCGTTCCACAAAAAAATAACCAGTTCGGAACTGATGAACTGGCTTTATCTGACCTCTCAAAAGGTTTATCAACGAAATCCTCAGCTGATTCTGCGCCCGATTTGTTGGACGATGCAGAAGCGAAGTCAATTTTTGCCGTTCTTTTTAACCGTTATTCGGGAATCGGTGCCGCATTGCTAATTATCGCGGCTCTCGGTTTTGTCGCAAAACCTTATATTTCCCCCTACTTATCCAGAAACACCACTCAGGAAACCGAGCAGAAAACGGACGAACCCTTGCCAGATGACGAAGTCGATCAGGAATTTGATTCGACTTTCGACAGTAAAAATCAGTATGCGGATAATAATGTTTCAAGCATACAATCTGGTGATAATAAAAACCCGGATTTACTTGGTGTCGGCGGTTTTCCTCTCGACGAAAACTATTTGGGCACTCTTTCTGATGCGTACAGTGAAAGTCTGAATGTAAATGATCTTCCTGTAGACCCGGATGGTGATCAGTACGCTGGTTTATACAGTCCGCCACAAATTGATCATGCAGAGGAAACTTCACAAAGCAAATTACCAAACGAAACCTCAGGGAATGCAGGTTCTGGTGGCGTTGCTGGTGCTCTTGGTGCCGCTGGTGCCAATGTCGGTTCTGCTGCAGCCGGTAGAGTGTCTTTGAATACGGAGAATAAGAACAAAGGAAGTTCTATTCTTGATGATTATGAAAAGTTAAATGGCGACGATCAGGATGAATTTTTTGTCAGTGGTTACGAAAATGATCCACCTGATCCGACTTATCTTTTACCCGAAACTCCTTCAAAATCTGCAGTACCTGCTGCTTCGGCAACGGCAACTAGTAATACCGACACGGCGTCAGGTCGTTCTTCATTGACATTAAACGCTCCCATAATAAGAGCAACGGACAACCCGTCGGTTGAAGATAAGCAATTTGATACCGAAACCGCTTCCGGAAACCGTTACGCAAATAACAACAATTTTCCCGAAACTGAGGCCGAAGCAGAAGAGGAATATCAGGAACCGTTAAACGATTATTCGGCACGTCAACTCGGACAAAATGATAACGTCAGAACTGATTTAAACGAAATCGGGTACAACCCAGCAAGTAGTGCAAGAACCGGATCAGGAATTGGCGGTGACACCAGAAGTGGTGCCGTACGAACAGAAGCGGCTGCTGTTTCGGTTTCTCCTAATGAAATAACTTCGTCGTCAAGCGACACACGGATTGCCGGACGCGGTCGAAACAGGCCGAATCCAATGCGGTCTGAAAGTGAACTTGATAGCGGGCCGGCAACAGAGCAACCAATCGAAGATAACGAAAACGCCAGCGGACTTGAAAACGAAAGGGATTTATCTGCTTTTTCGCCTACGGAAACCGCAAATACACATGCCGGTTCGGGACCAATCGCGTTGGCCAGTTCGCAGCCAAGTGGTCGGGAGCGAACAATGCAAACTCATCGTGTGCCGGAAACTTCGGGAGTGGCGTCACCTCGTATGAAACATGTCCGATTAGTCGACGAACCGCCGATGTTACCGAACAAAGACGGGCAACTTTGGCGGGTTTACGATATTTCGCCGTACACGAAATCGTTGAACACCGCTGTTGGATCAGCCCCTGAACAAACAATTGTTGACTGGGTTTTACGTAACACCGGAGAAAAAACCTGGCACGGTGAACCGTTTGGCATTCTCAACGCATCTCATGACAAACTCTATATTTATCACACGCCGGAAGTTCAGGAAATCGTCGCTGAAATTATTGAGCGGTTCGTAAATCCTGATGCGAAATCTGACGGATACACTTTCCGAATTGTGTCGGTTAATGGCCCGAACTGGATGACAATTGGACGTAATTTATTGAAGCCGATTAATATTGACACCCCTGGAACAACCGGTTGGCTGCTAGAAAAAGAAGATTACGCCAGACTTATGTCCGAAATGGTCAGACGGTCGGATTATAAAGAGCTTCATTCACCGCAATTCGCTACGTTAAGTGGACGCGGACAGGTTATTTCGTCCAAAATACCGAAGAATTACATACAAGACGCGCAGAGTAATGACGACGTTTGGCCCGGTTACACAACAAAAACATCTGTCGTAAACGAAGGGTATAATATTACCTTGACACCGCTTTCCGATGTGGACGGCGTTTCGGCTGATGTCATGATAAAATGCGAAGTAACGCAGGTTGAAAAACTACTTCCGGTGAGTCTTAACGTTCCAAGTAAGGTGTCATCGCGGCAACGAGTTTCAATTGAGGCTCCGCAAATCGCAACGTTTACACTTGACGAACAAATTTGTTTTCCGAAAGACAAAATTCTCGTACTGGATTTCGGAACCATTCCGTTACCAAGTGCGGCACAAGGCAGTGAACCGTTAATTCCAGGTATTTCCAAACGTATTTCAGGTGCATCCAGTACTCGTGGCAACTTGATTCTGTTTGTCGAATGTAAGAAACAGTAAGAAAAAGTATACCGTAGCACGACATGGCGGTGCGCTTCGCGTGAAGTGTTTCGCCTCCCGTTGGTCGGCTTAATTTCACGTGATTTTGTTGGTTTTATTGTGGTTCATCCGACAAGTGTGTACCTTTGAATGTAACCAGTTGAGTAATGTATTGTATTTTCCGGGAAAAATGTAGTTTGGAGATCAAAATCGCTATTAACAAACCCAAGCAAGTAAGTTATCAAAACCGAACCTCAGCT
>JBOFQC010000687.1:0-2046 GCA_051660725.1 Thermoguttaceae bacterium | reverse complement strand
CCAATCTGCTTCAAATTATTTGAACATTGCATTTTTCGAGCAGCTTCTCTGGCACTACTTGTTGCCGGAATCAAAAGAGCCGTTGACATCATGCAGAACCCAAACGTACACAAGATAATAAGAGGCGGTTTTCTCAACGGCTTCGGATCATCGGGATTCCAAGTTGCGGCATCATAAGTTGCGAAAAACTGCGTCAAAAATGGAAAAATAGCGAAGCAGAGAAAACCAAAAGTGACTCCAAGATATCGCGTCACTACTTCTGGCTCGTAAACCAAATTTGTCACTGAAGAAATCAAAATCCCAATAGGCGGTAACGCAGTTGCTACAAAAGTAATGAAATACCGACCAAAATCGCCATTCCGTGATTGCCAGAGCTGTCCAAATCCGGGACAAATAAACGATAAAAACGCCGCTTTTATGTTTGACATATTTGATCGTTAGGGTAATAAATGTTAGCCGCCGAGCCCTGCTCGGCGTAGCATCCCCGGAGCAGGGCTCCGGGGCTAACAAAAAGTTTTTACATAAAAATTCATTACTGTTTTTCCTCAACTGCGTAAATACCGCCGAAAAGCGGGACGAAAATGGTGCCGTTTGCCGCAGTTGCCGAGGAAAGAACCTGATCCGGCATGTTAATTTGCGAAATGATTTTCGCTTCTTTTCCGTGTTCCAGTATGAAAAATCGGCGTCCAGCAGTGCCGATGTAAACCTTGCCGTCTGCAATAAGCGGCGAACCCCAAATCTGTGCGCCAAGCGACTGCACCCAGTACGGTTCGCCGGTTTCGGCATCAAGGCAGTGTAAACGTCCGGTACCGTCAGAAATATAAACCAAACCGTCCGCAATTGCCGAAGTTGAAGATGTGCTTGAAATGCCCGGATAAGCCCAAACAAGTCCGCCGCTACGGGTCGTGTCATCGGTTTTGGATGCGTCCAAACATAGGAACCAACCGTTCGGAATATTGTGGAACATTTCCTGTGTAAACGCAACGTAAATCCGGTGCGTTTCCGTTCCGTCAGCGTTTTGGGATTTTATAAATACCGGGTTACCAATCACTTCGTAAGAACGGGTGTCGTGGAAATGCTCAAGTGGCACCACTTCCTGTTCCTGAGCAAGTGGGTGACCGTTAAACTGCCAAACGGTATTCAGCCGGGTAAGTGCGCCATTCTCAAGAATTGAATCCGCTTGTTTGGTGTCACTTGTTGCGTTATTTTTCGCATCGTTTTCGGCTTTTACGATTTTTTCAAGAGCCGCCTTACCTGTTTTTTCGGTAAGTGCTTCAACGGCAAAAAGGTAACCGTTGCCGGTTCCGATAAATACGAGTTTCCGTCCGTCAACGACACCCAATGACGGGGAAGACCACTGCCCATGAACAATGTTCGGACCGAGGTTGAAATTGTCGCGGGCAATTATTTTTCCACTTTTCTTGTCAAGCACAACCAAAGTAGGAGCAGTTGGATTCATGACACGGCGGTGCGTCCAATCGACGCCGTTTCCAGTAGTAACGTAAAGGAAGTCTCCGTCAATTAGAATCGAACAGTTTACGGCGTTGTGAAACATTACACCGACTTCATTTACGAGGTCGGTACACCAGATAATGTCGGCGTCCTTATCGGAAAGTTCGAGCGGTTCTTCACCTGCGTCAACGAAAAACGTCGCTTCGTCTGTAAACGGGCCGGTGTTACCGTTTTTCATACCGTTAATATCCAAACAGAGTATTTCTCCCCGGTTGGTTACGACGTAAACTTTTGATTCCTCAACGGTTGGAACCGAGGACAAACCGACATTATACCAATCTGCGTACTTTATTTCGAACAGTTTCGGCACAACGAGTTCCCAGAGCAATTCGCCGGTTTTTTCGTCGAGACATGACAGCACACCCCGATCACCCTGTAACTGCGGGCGGTTGGATTGCGAACCGTTTGAGCCGATTAGAACGCGACCTTCTGCGACAATTGGCGTCCCGTGAACAACCGGCCCGAGCGGCGAATACCAACGAATGTTTTTCGTGGTATCAAGGTCAACCTGTCCGGTTCTGGAATTTCTTCGGC
>JBOFQC010000686.1:0-4991 GCA_051660725.1 Thermoguttaceae bacterium | reverse complement strand
TCCGGTTCAAGTTTCAAGGCGTGTTCGAAATCGGCTTGTGCCGCCTTATTTTCGTCACCGTAAGTAAAAAATATACCAGCCCTACGAGTGAAATCGTCAGCGGTTTTCGGCTCAGACGTTAAAAAATCAAGATCTTCAGTGAAAGGTTGGGCGTACTCTTTTAGAGTTTGCCGCATCTTGTATAATCCAAATCCAATAAAACAGATTACGAATAATAAAAAGATAAAACCTGAATTCGTTTTATTGGCACTAAAAACTACTTTAACTGTTAATATAGAAAAGATGAACAAACTGCCCAGTACTCCAACAGTGGCGCAAAAATACGGAAATCGCATAAAACGCACTTGCTCTTTTATTATAAGCGGCTTTACCCGTTCAATTGCTTCTTGCGTTTCGTTCATTAGAATACTGCGTTAGGGTATATAAAGTTTGTGTCCGCTAACAAGTTTCCCGTTATGTGTATTTCCTCGACCCGTAGGGTCATACAATCAATAGCCCTGGGTTGAGTTGCAAGCGCAGCGCAGTACACGAAACCCTGGGAAAAGCGTATAAAACAAACACAACCCCCTTGTGGGGTTGCACATGGAGCTTTTTCGATCAAGCACCCAACGGAAGCGTTTTTAAGAGGCGAAGCATGCCACCTATCACGGCTCGTGGGTGCGACCCTTAAAGGGTCGGTTTAACATTTAAACACCTTACCCAGCACTGCGGCAGCTCCGTTTCACTCCGCTGTCTTGTACTGGGCTATTGATGGTTGGACGCAAGCGTCCGGGAAAAAAGTTCTCATAAACGCCAGAAAAGTAAAACTTGCTAGTGGTCTTATATAATGTTTTTATTCTCGGGATTAACCCGGCAAAAAAACCGGCGGACTTACGTCCGCCGCTCGCAAAACCGTAGTATTAGCGGTAATGTTTAGACTTCTTTCGCGTCGATCCAGCTCATGAGTTTGCGGAGCTTTTTGCCGACTTCTTCGACTTCGTGTTTACGTTGAATAGCGCGTTTACGTTTGAAAGCCGGGGCGTTGACTTTGTTTTCGAGCAGCCATTCGCGAGCGAATTCGCCGGTTTGGATTTCTTCGAGAATCTTTTTCATCTCTTTCTTGGTTTCGTCCGTGATGATTCTCGGTCCACGTGTGTAATCGCCGTATTCCGCAGTGTTTGAAACGCTGTACCGCATGTAATTCAAACCACCTTGATAGAACAGGTCCACGATGAGTTTCAGTTCGTGCATGCATTCGAAGTACGCCATTTCCGGCTGGTAACCAGCTTCGACAAGTGTTTCAAACGCTTTTTGTACCAATGCGCTGACGCCGCCGCAGAGCACTACTTGTTCGCCGAACAGGTCGGTTTCGGTTTCTTCGGCAAAAGTCGTTTCAATGACACCGCCGCGAGTTCCGCCGATACCTTTTGCATAAGCGAGCCCGATTTTACGTTCTTTGTCGCCGGCACCTTCACCGAGAGCGATCAAGCACGGAACGCCGCCACCTTTGACGAATTCGCTACGAACAAGGTGTCCCGGTCCTTTCGGGGCAATCAAAAGAGCGCAAACACCTTGCGGAAGATCGAACTGACCGTAATGAATATTGAAACCGTGTGTGCAGACGATGATGTCGCCTTTCGAAAGATTGTCTTTGACTTGGTTTCTGAAAATTTCACCTTGAAGTTCGTCCGGCAGTGTGAAAACAATGATGTCCCCTTTTTTCACAGCGTCTTCCGTTTTGAGCGGTTTGAATCCGTCTTTTACAGCGGCTTCGTAATTCGCGGTTCCCGGAATTTCCGCGACGACTACTTCGCAACCGCTGTCACGAAGGTTTTGGGCGTGGGCGTGTCCTTGCGAACCGTAACCGAGAATCGCAATTGTTTTGCCTTTTAGTTTTGCAAGATCAGCATCCTTGTCATAAAAAATTGTAGCAGCCATTTTTAAATTTAGGTTAATTGGTTAAATGTGAATTACAAAAAATATTTGAATATGCTAAGATTATCCGCGAATCATTGCTATGCGACCACTTCGTACAAGTTCCAGTATGCTGAACGGACGCACCACCTCAATGAACGCTTCAATTTTTGATTCTTTTCCAGAAATCTCGATCATCATGGAGTCGGGATTTATGTCGAGTACTCTTGCTCGGAAAATCTCTACAAGTTCGAGTACTTTACTTCTTTGCTCTGGATCAGCTTTAACTTTAATCAGCATCAAGGCTCGTTCGACGTGTTCGCAGCTGCTAATATCATCGACTCTAACGACTGTAACGATTTTGCCGAGCTGTTTACGTACTTGGTCGAGAACATTTTGGTCGCCGTCTACGACAATTGTCATTCTCGAAAGTGTACTATCTTCGGTTTCGCCGACTGTCAGACTGGCAATGTTATAACCGCGCGAGGCGAGCATTCCAGAAATGTGTGAGAGAACGCCGGGAACGTTTTGAACCAACGCTGAAATTATGTGAGGCATATACCTTTATTCTTCTATTGTTCTTCTTTTTTAGCAAAGTACATAAATAGGCAGGCAGCAGAAACAATGCAGAATTACCTATTCAAACAAGTAAATTCAAGTGAATTATATCCCGTCCCTCCCTGTTTTCAAGTAGGCAAGCTGCTTGTAAATACGTAACAAATGTTTAACAGTTTTGTTTAGCCGCTTATTTTGAATCAGCGTTTCCGCATTTTGCGGGTAAAGTAAAAGCAATTACACGTTTGGGTAAACCAGGAAATTGGGGACATTATATTTATCCCCCAAAAATTTTACTGTCCCCATTTTGCCTGACGTCTTTAAATATATAGACAACACAAATATTTAAGACTATAATAAGGCTGGGACAGTATTACGTTTCTTATATATTATTAGAAAAAATAAATTTTCCATTAGACAAATGAGAACACGATTTTTATTATTGTTATCGGCGATTCTTTTTGTACCGTATTACGCTTCAGCTGAGCAGAATGTAGTACAAGTACTTGTAACCGCCGACAGTGAAAATGATGGTTTCGAAGCGTATAAAGCAATGGACGGAAATCCCGAAACCATGTGGCATACGCAGTTTAGTACACCGCCGCGAGGCACAAGTGCTTTTCCGTTTCCGATATCTTGCGGATATGGTTTCGGATGTAATCTTTCCCATCCGCATCAGCCAGCCGATGCACGACGAACCGGACAGAATAACGTTCCGCCGCCGCATTCGCTCTGTATCGATTTACAAGCCGAATACGAAATAAACGGATTCACGTATCAAGCTCGTAAAGATGCCGCGAACGGCTCAATTGGAGATTATGAACTTTTTATTACGAATAACGAAAACGAACAGTGTTCGCCTGTTTCTAAAGGTTCTCTCAAGAAAACCGACATTCCGCAAAATGTAAAGTTTGACAAGCCGGTAAAAGGCCGGTTCATCAAGTTTATCGGACTTTCCGAGGTGAACGGTCTGCCGTTTACTTCCGCAGCCGAATTCACGTTGCTTTCCTACGGAAACATTTTTGTGCCGGAACTGTCTGGAAAAAGTGGCGCAGCTTCGCTTCTTAAACGGGTTGAAAGAACCGAAGCGGACCGTGACCTGTGCGACGAATTCAACATTTTAGTCGGAGAATTCGACAAACCGTTGTATTACAACGCTATTAAAGACCAGGTTCAAAATGAGCAACTTCTGATTCTGGCAACTGACCGTGACCCGGTTGACGTGATTTACCGCCGGGTTTGTGCTCTTGCCGACACACACCCAAATGCGCCGGAAACCAATCTGAATTCTTTTGCTGAAAAAGTGCAAACAGTTCCGGTAGCAGATACCGCGGCAAGATTCGAGCTTTTCAAAGAAATTGCAAAAATCCGACGTGAACTTATGTTTTCGAACCCGTTACTTGATTTCAAGGAACTTTTGTTTGTGAAAAAACACCGTGCAACTTTTGAGCACATGTGTGACCAGTTTTACGGTATTAATTCACTACCCGGCGGCGGATTGTTTGTGCTGGAAAATCCGTTCAAAATGAATGAAAACGGTAAATACGACCAAGAAGCAGCTCAAAAACGTGTACGTAACCTGCTCGAAAACTCCGTTGTCGAAAATGGTCGCTTAAAAGGGCAGAAACTCAATACTGGTTCTTTTGTCTCACCCGACCTTTCGTATGACGGAAAAGAAATTGTTTTCGCTTATGTGGAATGTGAAGGTTCAACCGAGCAAGCGTTTCACACCGATTTGACACGTGGACACTGGACGCCGGGCCGTTCTTTCCACATTTTCAAATGTAACGCAGACGGTTCTGACTTACGTATGTTAACGGATGGGACTTGGAACGATTTCGACCCGTGCTTTTTGCCGAACGGAAGAGTTGCGTTTATTTCCGAAAGAAGGGGCGGTTACCTCCGTTGCGGACGTGAATGCCCAACTTATACGCTTTTCGACATGAATCCTGACGGGTCGAAAATCCGTTGCCTTTCTTATCACGAAACCAACGAATGGAATCCAAGCGTTACAAATGACGGAAAAATTATCTGGACGCGTTGGGATTACGTTGACCGTTTCGGCTGTATTGCCCACCACCCGTGGGTTACGTCGCTTGACGGACGTGATCCGAGACAGGTTCACGGAAACTATTCGCCGCGACATGAGCGTGCAGACGCAGAATACGACGTCCGGGCAATTCCCGCTTCGCCGAAATACATCGCTACCGGAGGTCCGCATCACGGACAGTCTTACGGTTCGGTTATAATGATTGATCCGCAAGTTGAAGATGACGATTCAATGGGCCCGGTCAAACGACTCACGCCGGAAGTCGGATTCCCCGAATCGCAAGGTGGTGGGCAGGTTTACGGTACTCCGTGGGCTTTGAGTGAAAACCTGTTCCTTGTGGTTGCCGACTTTGGATTCCAGCCGAACGGAGGAATTCCTACATCTTCACGTGGAGAATACGGAATTTACCTTTGCGACACGTTTGGAAACCGGGAACTTGTTTACCGAGACCCCGAAGTTGGTTGCATTTCGCCGATTCCGTTTGTGTCTAGAG
>JBOFQC010000685.1:0-4879 GCA_051660725.1 Thermoguttaceae bacterium | reverse complement strand
AGCAGGTGAGCAGGTGAGCAGGTGAGCAGGTGAGCAGGTGAGCAGGTGAGCAGGTGAGCAGGTGAGCAGGTGAGCAGGTGAGCAGGTGATTCGAAATTAACTCTGTTCACCTCACCCCTGTTTTTTTTATTCCAGTGGTGTTAAAAAGCAATTACGAAATTGTACCGGTCCGCCTTCAGATTGCAAGCCGACCTTACCGGGAGTGGTTTCCGCTTCAGTTGTCCAGTTAACGATTTTGCCGTTTAAAACGACAACGATAAGTCCGTCATTGCAAAGGATTTCCATTGTGTTCCATTCACCGGGAGCTTTTTCGGCAGCTTCGATTCTTTTCGAGCCGCGAATATGTCCGTGAGCACCGCCGTCCGGGTTATCGACATTCCGTTCTTTGGTCGGTCCGACAATTTTTTCACCGTGAAACGCCCAAAGGTCGCCGGCACTGCCGTGAGCCAACTGCGCTTCGACTCCACGTGGTAAAAACGACTCTTTCGGCTGTGCATTTACCCGTAGAAACACGCCACTGTTGGTCGGTTCTTCGCCCGGCTTCCAGCGATAATCGACACTCATTTTGAAATTTTTATAAACGCTCGGAGTGGCAATGTAACCAAACGGTTTGCCTTTGCATTCCAGAATTCCGTCGTCGTTGAAGCTGTAAATTTCCTCGACTTTTGTGCCGGGTTCGACAAAATGTGAATCCCAGTCAGAAATTTTACGGCTTTCGAAAAGATTTATCGTCTTCGACTTTTCCTGGGCGTTAACTGTGTTTTGCACAGTGAAAAAGGAAACGAACAACGAAACAACAACAAACAACAGTTTTTTTGTCATGTTTTTTCTCCAATAAGAAATAATTCGCCAATTAATCAAAATAAACCATAAATTACCGCTTCCGATTAATTAGCACAAATTAGTATGTAATACAAGGGACTCATTCTAACACAGTTTTTCAACCGGTGATAGTGGACAATAAAATTTGAGGTGTTAATATTGAATCCGAAAAATTATACCGGAGCCCGGTATGGGCGGTGCGCTTCGCGTGAAGTGTTCCGCCTTCCGTTGGTCGGCTCTGTTCCCGAATTTTCAATGTTTGGAACTGATTATCTTCAGTTTTCCCTACATTTGAAAACTCGCAATTTTTTCCGGGCGACAGTATACATTGATTCCCAATATTGTGTTAATGGTTTAACTTTCCCGTTATACCGGCTTCGGTATTGAATCTGTTCGAGTACAAATCGAGTATAAAAAAATGCCAACTTATGAGTATCACTGCGACGGTTGCTCGCACCAATTTGAAGAATTTCAGTCAATTAAAGCCGACCCATTGAAGAAATGCCCGGAATGTGGGAAAATGAAACTTCGCAGGCTTATCAGCGGCGGAGCGGCAATTGTGTTTAAAGGTACCGGTTTTTACCAAACCGATTACCGAAGCGAATCGTACAAAAAAGGTGCCGCGGCTTCCAAAACAGTCGCTGAAGCACCGAAATCAGAAGCGACAAAGACGGAAACGAAGAAATCCGACGTTGCGAAATCTGACGCGAAACCAACGACCAAATCCACGAAAAAAGCCTAAAGCAGACCGCGAAAATAAAGGTTTTTCTGTTTTTTAATTCCTCCATCCTTCACTTCCTCACATTTCATGAGCGATCTAAAAATATTTTCGGGGCGTGCAAATTCGGTACTGACTAAGAAAATATGCGATTATCTCGGTATTCAGCAAGGCCAAATTCTAGTCGAAAACTTCCCGGACGGTGAAACAAGATGCCGCGTCGAACAGGATGTGCGAGGTCAAGACGTTTTCGTAATTCAACCGACCTGCCCGCCAGTCAACGAAAACTTAATGGAACTTTTGATCATGATCGAAAGTTTCAAGCGAGCCAGTGCGGACAGAGTGACGGCTGTTATTCCGTATTACGGTTATGCAAGACAAGACCGTAAAGATGAAGGGCGCGTTCCGATCACCGCAAAATTGGTCGCGAATCTGATTACTCAGGCTGGCGCAGATCGGGTTCTCGCAATGGACTTGCATGCGGCCCAGATACAGGGATTTTTCGACATTCCGGTAGATCATCTTACTGCTGCGCCGGTGTTGGAAGCGTATTTCCGCCAACTTGGGCATGACAGCGAACAGGTCGTGGTCGTAAGTCCTGACGAGGGGAGCATTAAAAGAGCGGCTTCGCACGTAAAAGCGATTGGCGGTAACCTTGCGATTATTGACAAACGTCGCACCGGCAACCACGTCGAACAAGCGCACCTTATTGGCGGACCAATTGAAGGAAAAGTCGCTTACGTTTTCGACGACCTGATAAGTACCGCGTCGTCAATTTGTGGAGCGGCCCACCTGCTTAATAAATTGGGTGCGAAAAAAATCTACCTTGCCGCAACTCACGGTGTTTTGTGTGGAAACGCAATTGAAAACCTTAAGAATTCGCCAGTCGAAGCAATTGTGATTACCGACACGATTCCACTTCAGCCGGAGCAGAGCTTGCCGAATATCGAAGTTCTGAGCGTCGCTCCACTTCTCGGCGAAGCGATTCGTCGTATTCACTGCCACGAATCTGTCAGCCGCTTGTTCCGTGAAATGCAGCTCTGGGTTGGTCGGCAAACACTTTAAAAAGACTGGCGAACAGAGAATTAATTAAACGAGCCGCCCGATGTAGTGTAACGTAATACACGGGTTACTCACAGCTTTTGTCTTACCCGGGGACTGCGCTACGCTCCGTCCCCGGCTCTTTGTTGGGTTGAGGTTCTTTTAATTTAATCCTCCCGACATTGTTCCTTTTTTACCAAATTGTCCTTGCGCGCGAACACTCATACGTCCGTTTGCACCGTCATGAACCCTGACGAAAAATTTATCGTATCCTTCTTCCGGCTTTGAGATCAATTCAGGTTTTATTTCAGTTGGCACATTACTCGGCAAAAATGCTGCAACCGGCAAATCCTTATTAATTGATTTGTATTCGAAAAATGAAGAACTTACTGTTTTACTTTTGTCTAGCTTGCCGGATTCAAATTCCATCTCCGTTGATACAGAATTCGTTACAACGTGAGGTAACAATGTCTCTGAATCAATCGCAATACGAAGTTTAGCAACCATTTTCATTGTTTTATCTTCTACGAATGGACGAGTTTCTTCTTTACCTTCGCCTGGATATCCAAAGACGTAACATTTTTTGCCGAGAATATCTTCTTCACCCAAATAATAAACGCCACGCTCATTTAAATTTTTTTCAACAGTATCAATTGGAGTATTCACAACCCCAAGCGGGTCGAGAAATGAAAGTTGAACATCTTTTATGCTTTCAAGAGTCCTCGTCTTGTATTTGCTTTCACCGATTCCTATTTTGATGAAATAAAATACCCATTCTGTTTTTCCATCACATCCATTTTGGAAACACTTTGACTGCATAATTTCAGAAATATCCGCGAACCACTGGTCGTTACCTTGAAATCTGAAAATCGATGTGCTTTTTTGATTATCGGCCAGCTTGGGATCAGGCGAAATAGAAAATTTCATGTTGTTTTTCACGAGATAATCTGCACTTTTGATTGAGTCACGTTTTTCCTTTATCCTTTCAAGCAATTTTTCTGGAATCGGTACGCTTTCTTGCTGTTTATCATCATCCGAAGAAACTTCAACACGAATTTTCTGGCCAAAAAAGCTGCTCGCGTCGGCTTCAGTTGCCCAATGTAAATGACCGGTTTCATCAAGCAGACCAACAGCGTCTATTTCATTCCAACCGGGTACGTTTTTAGAATCAATAAATAGTTTAAGTTCTTTTATCTCAACCGGTTTTGCGAATTTTATTGTCGAGATACCTTTTCCATTTTTCGCATTTTTCAAAGTCGGGTCTGTTCCTTCCCAGAGGGTTGTTTCTTTGCCGTTTGCATCAATTTCCGAAACGCGAACCAATGCACCAGGATTAAATGTTTCAAAAACCACAACCCCTTCTGCTTTAACCGGTTTTTCCCATTTCAAAGTTAACCATTCCTGTTGGTTGTCTTCGGTTGCAGACGCCCAAGCTGTATTATAATCGCCCCCCTTCTCGATGAAATACGTATCAGGCTCTCCAGTTGCCTGTTCCGGTCCCCAAGGCCTTTTAGCATTAGTGGATTCAGCACGAGCAATCAAATCGTTCGCAAGTTCTTTACGTTTATTTTCATCAACCGGTCCGTCACCGGTTTCGAAAGTGAACAAAAACGGTTCGGCAGCAGTGCCATAATTACTTGCAAATCCAACAAACGGTTTGAAGTTCATCAAGACTTCGTACTTTTTGTTCGGTTTAAGTTTGACATTCGCAACTGAAGTCCTTTTATCTCCAGACCAAAATACACACGGAGTATCATCTGTTGACTCGTCCTCGTTAAAATCAAGTGCGGTGTCACCACGTTGCGCCCAAGCACGTCCGGTTCCCATGTCCATGTCAAATGTAACATAAACTTGTGAAATGTTCGGATCAACATTTTTCGCTCCGTTTTCGGGGAACGATTTGATTATTTTCGGAACCTGCTTCGTATCAACGATATTTTTAGCCTTTTCCTGAATTTTTTCCAACGTATCAAGTGCATCCGTGTCAGAGTCTGCCACGTTTTTCATCGGTGTTGAAGGTTCTTTTTCTGCTTGTTTTTCCTGACAGAGTGCAAGTGAAAAAGTCAAAAAAACTGCCAGAAACATAACCGAAAAAGTCCACAACTTCGGCGACGCTTTGGATCGGGCTGTTTTTTCGCTGTCAAATTCCAGCCTTTTGCTGAATTCGAAAATTGCGGTCATCCGTTTCATGATTTTCTCCTTTCGTGAGAGGGATTGAAAAACCGGGTACGTCTTTCTGACGCCGCCGGTTGCGAGCTTAAGTAGTGTATCTGTATATTCTTGCACTGAAACAAAACC
>JBOFQC010000684.1:0-5055 GCA_051660725.1 Thermoguttaceae bacterium | reverse complement strand
TACCATTTCTTGACACTCCAACTAATCGAAAATAATGGAAAACTTTTTTGAAAACGCCGACATCGTTCACTCGTACTCACGCTAAAATATGATCGACGAACGGCCTGTTAAATGAGCAATTGTCCAAATATACCCGCATCGTTTCATTCCTGTTGTTTGGGGGGCAAACTACTCCAATACGGGAGAAAAAATCGTCCCAGAATAATGTTACGGTTCGAAGTATTTGATTAAGCCCTTGAGTCGTGGAGGGAATTTTGTTGGTGTCATCAAAGGCACGTCACCAAATGGGGTCTGAAGTGGCCGACTCAAGTCAAGGCAGTGCATAAAAAAAACAATCCGAATTGTCGAACCGTGCCATTCTTGAATTTCAGGGTCAGCGAGCTTAGCTTCGCCATTCGCATTGAGAAATACCTCCAGATACGGGACTTGCCAGTAATCTCTCGGACTATCCAGTGGCTGCGTAAATGCCGCAATATCACATTCTTTAATCGGATAAGGGACGATCATTTCGAGTAACAGCGCATTCTCTGGATTTTCAGGATTGCAGAGTGGTTCGCCATAATCTTCAATGACGTCAGGTTCCAACAAATACACACCAATCAACTCAACAGCACGGCAAGACATTTTTGTGGCTCCATTCAGATAATAACCAAAGTCGATTGAACATTTATGCCTGTCAACGGCACAGCATCGACATAAACCCATTTGTTCGGTCATGGTTAATCTATTCTGCTTTCGACGAACAATTAACACATGTCATATTTGGCATTATAGCCGGTTTTCCAGTAGGCGTCGAGAGTGCCAGCCAGATTTTGCGATCCAGCAAGCCAGTGCATTTTTGGGCGTTGGGCATCCGAAAAAGCGGGCGAGTCCTCACTGCTTTGGCCACACCGAAGATGCGTCACGAAAACATAGTGGATTTCTTTCAATGAAATTCCAACCGTCTTGATTTCACGTAGAAAACGATCCCACTGCCCCGTCCATCCGGCATCGATTAACATGTATCCGTTGGTTACTTCCAGAAAAAAGAAGTTTGTTCCGAAGTAAGTTATTGTTGTTACACGCATTTTATAGTTCGTACCTCGGAAAATAATGATTTACCAAAACTTCCGACACCCGTAATCGGTCAAAAAAAGGACGAAATGCCCGAAAACGAAGGCTGAAAGGCCCTCGAGGTCGCGGCACAGCGGAAACGGACAAGCCGCCGATTCTCGGAATGATCGAGCGTGGCGGAGCGGTGGTCATGCGTATGTTGGACAATGTTCGTCATGTGACGATCCAGCCGATTATTGAAAAATTCATCAAGCCTGGCACGCTCATAAACACTGATGAGTACGATATTTACGGACGTTTGTCGGCGTGGGGCTACGAACACAAAACGGTCTGTCATGGACACGGAGAGTACGCTCGGGACGAGGATGGCGACGGTTTGTGTGAGGTTCATGTGAACACGATGGAAGGTTGTTGGTCGTTATTGCGTAGTTGGCTGCGTCCCCACCGTGGAATATCGCAGGAACGGCTACCGCTTTATGTTGGTTTTTTTCAGTTTGTCCACAATGTTCGAAAACGCGGCAATTCACTTTTGCGGTCATTGGTCGAGGCTCTTGTCTGCGTCAACCCGGAACCGGTGTAGAGCCTTAATTTTTTTGTTTGTGCTTGAACCACCCTTGAAATAAATGATATTTATTATATAGTTTAACAATAAAGCGTTAAAGCTAAAGGGTTTATAAAGAATAATGTGCGTTTTTTCAAGTTTGTTTCTGTGATGGTTGCACTAATATAAACTTATGCAAAAAGGAAGGATATAGCCACACGTGTGCTACTTTCCGTCGCTAACCCTACCTGTTTTATTGACTTCGCGAAAAATTAGGGCTGTTTTTTAAACTGCAGCTTGTGGGAGGTCTCGACTTTTGTGACTCTGTTTTACTTCGTCTGAAAAAATGAGTCCAGAGTCAATTTTTTTGAAAACATCAATAACATGGAGATCGTATTTGGGGAATAATTAATGTGGTCAGTGACCGTCATCAATAATTAGACATCGCAAGTATTGGCTTTTTTTATTCTTTCGAATGCCACCTGTCATTAACAGTCGAAAATATACGACTTTTTCAGTGCATTGAGTCATTTTCACGCACAGCCTTAGTGGTATAAGGGGAAATTTTCGCATAAAAAAGCCCATGGCCTCCTCTCTTCTTTTCTGTACATATGCATTTGCCATCTTCTTGCCGATTTCGAGGGCAATACTGCTGTTCTACGCAATAATAAAAACAAACATCGATTAAATCATCGCGATTGTTAGGTTATTCCTACTCGATGATGTGAGACGTTCTGTACAAATTACAGGTTTCTTTTGGAAAGTTACAGCTTTTTTGCTACAACGCGTTTGGATGTGCAACATACAATACGATATGTTTTAAATATTTAATCACTCAATATGTATACAACTCAATGTCTTGTTCCATTAGAGACACTGTACCGACTTCAAAAAATTCGACCTAATGAACACGTTTTTATCTTCGCAACAAAAACTAAGCGAAACACTGATGCTCGACGCTATGCCGGTCGGGTGTTTGATTCGTGATGCCAGTCTCAACATTGTCGGTTGCAACAAAGCCTTACTGGAGATGTTCGATTTTATCGATGCCAAGGATGCAACCGCACGCCTCGAAGACATGTCACCTGAATTTCAGCCTTGCGGGAAAAAAAGCGTTGATTTGGCTGTCGAGCACAAAGACCGAGCCCAAGAAGTCGGTATGGAACGCTTTCGCTGGATACACTTGAATAGTAAGGGTAATCCGTTTCCGGCAGAGGTGACGTTGGTTCCGATAACACAGGACAACGACTCGTTTCTTGTCGCTTACATCCGCGATATTAGCCAGGAAGAAGCCGCAACGCAGGCAATGGTAGAAGTAGAAGCACAAATGATTGCTTATGAAGAAGCAGGGCATAGAATGCAACAGATGATAAATGCCATTCCGTTCGGAGTCACACTTTTTGACGACAAGTTTCACTTTGCGGATTGTAATACGACACAGCTGAAAATCTTCGGAATTGAATCGCGTGAAGAATTTTCGGAACGTTTCTTTGATCTTTCTCCGGAATACCAACCAAATGGACAGAAGTCAAAAGAACTGGCGCAAATAAAAATTGCAAAAGCGTTTGAGACCGGGTGTGAGCAATTTGAATGGATGCACCGCCGAAGTGACGGCACGCTATTTCCCGCTGCCGTGACAGTGACACGGGTACAAGCAGGAGACCGATATATTCTTGTCAGTTGCATCCACGATGTAACTGAAGAAAAGGCACTTCAATTGGAAGTTGAAAAGAAAATTGAAGAGCTACGTGAAGCTCGTACCCTTGCAGAAGCGGCAACAAAAGCGAAAAGCGAGTTTTTGGCCAACATGTCGCACGAAATCCGGACACCGATGAACGCAATTCTCGGTATGACATATCTGTGTCTTCAAACCGAAATGACAGAAAAACAACGCGATTATCTCGAGAAATCACAGACCGCGACGAAGAATCTTCTCGGTATCATTGACGACATTCTTGACTTTTCGAAGATCGAGGCAGGACGTATAATTCTCGAAGAAATTCCGTTCTCTCTCTCGAAGCTGCTACAGGAAGTCGTCGATGTGGCGTCAGTTAAAGCAAATGAAAAGGGGCTAAATATTCGTGTCCAATACAGCGGACTGGTTCTCGACGATATGATTGGAGACCCTCTCCGACTGCGGCAGGTACTTATAAACTTGACGAATAACGCCATAAAATTTACCGACGAGGGTGAAGTTATCATTTCGGTCGTAAACACAAATGCCGTTGGAGCCACCTCGCCACAGCCTGAACATGATAAATCGCATGCCAATCTGCCTAGACAAGATGAAATTGAACTTATATTTTCCGTACGTGACACCGGAATTGGTATGACACATGAGCAACTGGATAGGCTTTTCAAGTCGTTTTCGCAGGCGGACACATCCACTGCTCGCAAGTACGGAGGTACGGGATTGGGCCTTGTCATATCGAAAAATCTCGTCGAACTCATGGGAGGAGAGATTCAAGTTGACAGTGAAGTGGGACATGGTACAACATTCTTTTTCACGATTCGATTACGAAAATATGGTGCCATTGAAGTTGACATTGATGGAATAGACATTTCAAAGTTACGTTTTCTTGTCGTGGACGACGATCCATCTGCAAGGGAAGTTACACGGGAAATAATCCATTTATTCACGCCATTTGTGGAAACGGCAGATTCAGGGCCGGCAGCAATTGAAAAGCTCCGACGTGCAACGAAAACCGGCGAACATTTTGATCTGGTTCTTCTTGATTGGAAGATGCCGCAAATGAATGGTGTCGAAACGCTTCAAAAAATGCGGGAAAGTAAAGAACTCAATGAGATCAAGGATTTGCCGCATATCCTGATGGTGTCGGCGTATGACCGTTCGGAGTGTTTACGTCAGTCGCAAGGGCTTGGTCTGGCTGGATTTCTCGTCAAGCCGGTGTCACGCGAATCGTTCCAGGCGACGGTTGTTGCTGCACTCAAATCAGCAGAAACAGATAACAAGCAGGAAACAGTGACACCACCACAGATTGGAACAGATCTGCGCGGCAAACGGATTTTGCTTGCTGAAGACAACCGAATCAACCAGCTTGTCGCTATTGAAATGCTAAAAATGTATGACATTGATGTGACTGTTGTGGAAAACGGAGACGACGCACTTGATTTTGTTCGCAATCAGGATTTTGATCTTGTGCTGATGGATATTCAGATGCCTGTAATGGATGGACTTGAAGCTACGAAACGGATTCGAAAACTCGACAAACCGGGAATCGATAAGTTACCGATTTTGGCAATGACAGCGAACGCACTTGACCGGGATTACCAACGAAGTCTTGATGTTGGGATGAACGATCATTTAACGAAACCGATTAACCCGGAAAAACTGCGAGAGGCACTCGAAACATGGATCAAAAAATAAATACCACTCCTAATTTCGCTTCAAGGGATAACTCCGTCGAGATAAAGCATCCACGTTTGTACTGGGTGTTGTT
>JBOFQC010000683.1:0-8478 GCA_051660725.1 Thermoguttaceae bacterium | reverse complement strand
CTCCGACGCAACCTGCTCCGACGACACCACCCACACAACCTGCTCCAACGACACCGCCTGCGACAAGCAATACTTCTTTATTCCAGATGACGGAAAAAGCAGGCACCGTAGCGACCTTCCAGTGGACGGCGTTATCAGGAGCAACAAGTTACGTTGTGCAAGCGTCATCAAATGGCGGTGCAAGTTGGTCAACGGTATATACCGGTAACCAGTTAACTTACACGCATCCGAGGCTGGCTTATGCCAATACAATGTATTCATTCAAAGTGACAGCAACAACCCCAAGTGGACAAGTGCAAGTCGGGGATACTGTTACGTTTAACTCCAGCGTGGCAGATTTCAAAGCCGATTTTGGCTCTTGAGTGCGATGTTGATAGGTTTTATTCATTGCTTCTGATACCAAGGAAACTTTCGTACCGTCTGGCATCAACTCTACCGTCTGCGACTGCGTTTTTTACGGCGCAGTCCGCTTCGTGAGAATGGGTACAATTGGGGAACTTACAATGGTTTTCGTAAGGTCTCAGATCACGATAAAATCCTAGTACTTCATCTGGAATAATATCCCAAAGGGTAAATTGACGTATGCCGGGGGTGTCAACTACATAACCGCCAAACGATAATTTCAGAAGTTCAGCAGTCGTGGTCGTGTGTTTGCCTTTTTGATTGTCCCGGCTTACTTCAGCAACACGAAGCTGTAAATCTGGATCAAGGCGGTTAAGAATCGACGATTTTCCAACGCCACTTTGACCAGTAACAACACTTTCGCGATTTTGTACTTGGCGTTTTAATCTGTCAAAACCGAAACCAGTCGTTGCACTTAATGGTATCACTTTGTATCCCATCTGCGCGTATACGCCGATGATCGGTTGTAATTCAACCGGGTCAACCAAATCAATTTTGTTAATGCAAATAATCGGTTTTATTCCTGCGCGTTCGGCTGTAATCAGAATACGATCAATCAAGTTCGGTTTTAGTACAGGTTCGGCAGCACTTGCGATTATCAACGCTTGATCAACGTTTGAAACGATCAGGTGCTTCCTATTCTTGCTCATGCGCGAAATGGTGCCGCTTCGAGGTTCAACGCGTTCGATCACCCCTTCGTCTCCAGCATTTGGTGTCGTCCGGAAAAGCACACGATCACCGGCGACAACAACGTGCCGTTGGTCGGTTTGCATTGTGCGTAAAATTCGTCTTGTTGTGCATTGAAAAATGACGCCGTTCTCATCTTCCACGAAATTAAGCAAGCCGTGAACTCTTAAAACACGTCCCGGCATGCATTTTTCGGTGTCACAGGCGGTGAGCGTCTGGAATCCGAGGTCGTCGCCTCCAACAGATTCGGTGTCGTCGACAATAACGGTCCGTTTTCGCACCAAGTCTCCTTTACCGCTGATCCGTTCGTTAAGCACAGGTTCGTCTTCGTCTAATTGGTCACTTTCGAACTTTTTGGTCCAGTCGGTAATCCGTGTCCGCTCTGTCCGATTTTTGCGGAACTCAATCCGTTGTTTTCGCTGGTTTTTACTCATATATCAAAATTGTAGTTATTATTTTTTCTGAGCCGGATTCTTGTCAAGGAAATATAATGGCGGTTCCGGCTTTTGATACGATTCATGTTCGTAATATTTGCCGTAATCAATTGTACGTGGAATACTCGCGATTTCAGCGGTTTTCTCACCAACAGAAAAAATATATCCTGCTGCAATTTGCGCCAAGGACCCCGCATCAACATATTCCGTTTCCGAAGTTGCAAACAACAATTTCCCGTCAGGTGAAAAAGTTATATTTTTGACAGAACTTATATCTTTTGCAATAAATGAGCCAATTTTTCGTGGAAACATATTCACTTGGTGTTTGTCCCAATATATATCATTCAGGTCCCAAAACTCGAACACCACTTTCACATCGTCGTCATAAACGGTTTTTTCCGGAGAATGAAAAGATGATATTTCGTACAATTCAATATAGTCGTACTTTTTTAGTTTTTTCGGATTCAACACGGTAACAAAAATACTGCTGTCCGGCATAAAAGCGAAGGAATCCCATTCGTAGTCGCTTGGTATCGTACAAATTTGTTTTCCCGTTTGCATGTCAGAAATTGCCAACAGGTTTGTTCTTACATGATATATCTCGTAAAGTGCAGCGAAGAATTTATTGTCTTTTGAAGATTGCCAATACTTCGCCTCACTTTGAATATCATAGTAGTTATTACCTATAAAGTCGTTTTCTTTTAGCTTGGCTTCACCGGTGTTATAGTTGTAAAAATATCCATTCGACAAAAGAACATTCGCCTCATCAAACCATATTTTCGCTCCGGGCATTGTCAGTTGATTCGTTTGCGGATCACGTACCTTGAATTCATTTGGCATAATCCTTTCTTTTTTAAGTTGCTTACCAGTTTTTGTGTCGAAACAGAACCACTTTTGGCCAATGATTACATATAATTCTTGGGCGTCATCTGAAAATATAAGTGTACCGGGTAAATAGTTTCCATTTGACGTAGGTTGTGGCTCGAACTTAATTCGTATCTGTTCTTTAGCTTCCAAAACGTCCCAAATGAAAATGTAATTATCATAAGTATAGTTATTTGTCTTTTAGTCGTGATTATCAAAAGTGTAAAAAAACGCGATGAGTTTTCCATCACGTGAAAGCGCACTCGCTTTATTTGCTTCAACCGGCCGATTATAACTAGTGGGAAAACACGTGATCCGTTTTCCTTGCTTTAAATCCAGAACTTGCGGAACAGCCATTGCGGTTGCCGGATACTCAGCAGCAGCAACAAGCAAATAATTGTTATCGTCTGAAAATTCGCAGTTGTCAATTATATTTCGCGGATGTTTCGTGAAGAGAAAGCGACTGATTGGTTCAAGCTTTATTTTTTCTTCCAGCTCTTTCTTGTTTGGAAACTCTGCCGCACTTGGCATTCTTTCAAGTTGTATCTCGGACGGATAAAACGCATCAAGCGGAGGGAGTTTAGTGGATGCTGTATCGAATTGGGCAATAACATTTGTGGAATAAAAAAAACACGACAATGTAACAAGCGTAAATAAAATATTTGGTGTCATAATTATTCGTGTCATATTATTTACCCTCCTCTTTTTTTGGAATTGAAATCTCGTAAGAAAGTGACAGTCCCGGATGCGAAATTGAAAATGAAAAATCGCCGCCGCGTCCAAACCAATTGTAAACCCACGCTGAAATCACCGCACTATGCGGTTGCACAGCACCAAGGGTTTCACGGAAATTTATATGTGTCCATTTTCCCGGCCCGTCACCGTGAACAAGACTTGTCCCTTTGCCAGAGTAATCCATACTTCCGGCAGAAAATTTCTGGTCTTCCTCAGACTCGTTTACATGAAGAAAATAAATCGTAAAATCCTCGGAAAACATTATTGGCACTGTATATACGCCCGGCGGCGGTATTTCATCTGTCGAATAACTTTCACCTCGATTTTTCTTTGCAAACACCGTATAACCTTCACCGGAGTAATCTTCGGAGTCGATTTTAGCTTTGAAATTTATCCGTTTTACCGTGATTGGATTTGCGTACGTATTTTTCAACCGAACAAATATTTCTTTTACGTCTTGTGTCTGCGGAATCTGAAATTCGTCAGAACCAAAAGCATTTCCAGAGGCATCATTCATACGACTTTCCAGAGTTTGCCAAGTATTCCCATCAAAACTGTATTCAATTCCAAGCCATTTTGCAGCCTGCTCCGGTGATGCCGCTGACGTACAGAGCGTTTCAACTGTCACGCGCCCAGAAAGAAAACGGATTGGTTCCAGAATGAAATTGCCTGGCTTTTCGTCGATTCGAATCGGTTCGAGATCAAAGCGGTACTGCATCTCCGAGTTGGCTGGAAATATTACAGAGTCGGTGTTAAAAATTGCACTCGTATGTAATAAAGGACGGTGAACTTGTCCATTTTCGCCAAAAGTCGCGTTTAATTCGTATTCGCCGGGAGCTATTTTTTCACCGATTCCAAGCCGTACGAAGTCGCCACCACGGTTGGCCGTGTCTTTCGGTTTATCACCAGGCATACCTACAAAAGATGAGGTTCCGGCAATCAACTTCACGTCTACCGGTTTAGCGGATTTGACACCGCGGTAAATCGGCATGACAGGAGCGATTCCTGCGTGGAAAATGCGAAGAGAGCAATCTGAATTTGAAGTCAACGTAACAGTACATTCATCAGTATCTTTTGGTGCCATAAACATACATGACACTACTTCTGGATGCTGTATAGAATAGTTTGACATTTGTTTGGGCAGTCCATTAATTCCATTTATCTGTATTCGAGCGGTTTCGGTTCCGGCAATTAACGAGCCGAATTTTGGTGCTGTGTCGGAAAACGGGTCAGAATCTATTTCTTCGTCATCTACCGAGTTGTTTTTAATGGAATACGCTCCAACCGTGAACTGGTATAATTTATCAGGCGTCAAAGGGATTTCACGCGATTTCCAAGACGAATTGGCTTTGCGGAGTTCAAGCTCTGTAAATTTTGAGTTGCCACTCCGTTCATCTTCCATGTTTATACGTACAGCATTTTCGTCGGACGGAATCCAAATAAACGGAATAAAATTAGGTTCATTTGCTGAATTAGAATCAAGGTTTCCGATCAATTTCCCTTTGTAATACGGAGTAAAATCGCCCGCTTGGTCCGCCCCTTTACTAAAGCAAGAGTATTTTTTCAGTCGCTCGTCAAGCGGAATCTTGTCAATTGTTTCGTGATCAATTGGTTCCGGCTCCTTAACCTCAACTTCAATTATAGGTGACGTATCCATTATCCCACGTGGCCCGTACACCTGCTTCTTAGGTTTTAATGTGTTTTGGTCGGGTTGTTTTTCTTCAGTTTGATTTTCCGCTGCTCCGGCAAATGTGACATGTCCGTTGTGCGCGGTGCCTGCTAGCAGAACGCAACCGATTAATACTGCCGGAACTACATAATTAATAAAAGAATCTGATCCGCATACACGAATTGTTTTTTTCTGCATTTTTAAACTCCTTGTATTTGAGTTGTTAACGTCAGGATAACTTTGCGGCTGTTTTTAAAAGGCATTAGAAATAGCTTTAGTAGTCGGACAATATCCGCCATTTTAAAGCCCAATGTTTAAACGTCAGAAAATTTTTCTGACGTTCAGTATACCGTAACTTTAAGACGAATTGTATATAGTTACGGTTTTAGTCCAATACTATTTTAAAAGAATTACACGCATTTTCTGACCAAAACGCCGGAGGCTTGGCCTTGCGAATTGAAAGACAATTTCAAGAACGAATCACCACTCATAACAGTTTCACCTGATTTCACCGGACAAACTCCGCAATCCGGGTCGGATTCTGTGAAATTCAACGTCGGAAACAATTTTCCCTCTTGCATGGCAAGTACGCTTGCGATTAACTCAATTGCTCCGCTACCTGCCCCCAGATTACCAAAATGGCCTTTAACCGTGGTGATCGGAAGCGGTGTTTCACGGTCAGCGAAAAACTTCCGAATCGCTTGCGCTTCCGCAATGTCAGCCGATTTTGTGCCGAGTCCGTTTGCATTGATGTGACCAAGAGCATTTAGTTCAAAAGGGCGACCAAGAATATACTCGCTCTCGGCAAAAATGTTTTTCATCACATTGTGCAGAGCGGTTTCAACGCCGTTTGTTCCCGAATTTGAGCCGAATTTCGCGTATTTATCAGGGCACGCAGTTGTGCTTCCGCAGACGATTTCGCCGTAAATCTTCGCACCACGAGCAACTGCGTGTTCGTAAGATTCGAGAATAAGAGCGCCGGCTCCTTCTCCGAGCACCATTCCCATACGGTTTTTGTCAAAAGGACGCGACAAAGATTTATAATCGCCGTTTTCTGCTGCGTGTGCGAGTTCGTCATTATGAATCGCTTGAACCATTTTAACCGGATGAATCTTGGAACCGGTTGCTCCAATAATCGCAAGGTCGATTTTGCCGGCCCGAATCATCTGGACGGTTTCGCTCGCAACGGCACCAATTGACGTTTCCCGAAGCAAAATCGAATTGTTCGTGCCTCGAAACTCATTGATAATCGCGATGTGACTGGAAGGCATGTTGGAAAGATATTTCAACTGCCAAAGCGGAGTCATCTTCGTCATTCCAAGCTCAGCCCACTTGGAAAAATCAAATTTCAAAGACGAACCCAAACTTGAAGAATCAGTGTCTCCTGCGTTATCTGCATTTTTCTCTGTACAAGCGATAATTCCATCCAGGAGGTCTTCAACAGTGGAGTAAATCAAGTCGCAGCCGAAAGATACACCGACTCGGCATGCAAGATCATCATTTTCCAATCGGTCATACTTGGCGTCTTTAAGTGCCTTTTGGGCAGAAGCAACAGCCAATTGGATTTCACGCGACATAAGTTTAGTCGCTTTTTTAATTGTCTTTTTCTTTGCCGGATTTTCTTCGCCGAAATTTTCAATGTCACCTGTAAAATCAGCGCACGAAGCGGCAAACGGAATCGGCGAATCACCTTCCCGAGTAAAATGAAACGGACGCACTCCACTTCGACCTTCAACCAATCCGTTCCAAAATTGATCAGTTTCAATACCGAGAGGCGAAACCACCCCAAGTCCTGATATTACTACCTTTCCAGATACCATAAATGCCGTAAATAATCTTAAGCCAAACAAGATTCGCCTGAATAGGTCACACACAACATAAATTTTACCAGATTCTTGACTCTTGTCGAGAGGAAGAGTAAAGTGTATTTATTGACTGTTATGCCGCACGGTAAGGTTCTGATCTCCGCGCAAGGTATATTTAAACTTTGTAAGTAACTTTTAACCAAAAATCAAAATGTCAGCAAAAAAAATTATTTTAGGGGTTAACGTAACAAGTTTCGCAAAAAATTCCGGTGAAGTGCAGAAAGTTTTCTGTGAGTTCGGATGCAGTATTCGCACACGACTTGGTCTGCATGATGCGGCAGAAGGTATTTGCGCTCCAAACGGTCTGATCTTGGTCGAGTTCACCGGCGGCGAAGAAAAAGCCGCTCAAATGACCAAACAACTTCTCGAAATTCCTGGTATCGAAGTCAAACAAATGGTTTTTTAAGAAGCAGTCACAACGAATGCGAATTTGTCGATTATGTTTAGCCGCTGATTTTAGATCAGCGTTTCTTACTTCACAAATTTAATCTGGTGTCTTATTTAAGGTAGGCGACTTTCTCCGAAAGTCGCTCCAGTTTCGGAGAATTAGAACTGGCCTACCTGCACAAAACAAATGATAAAAAGAACACGAACTGCACTGTTAGCAGTGTTTTTGCCGCTTGGGTTTTCGCTCGGGACGGTTGGCGCTTGGGGTGTCTGCGCTTTCGGACAAGAAACCATTACGGAACAAAAACCCGCTTCGGAAAGAATGGTTGCTCAAGTAAAAGAGCCAAAAGCAACTCAAATATTCGAGTTCGACGAAATAAAAAATGTAATCAAGGTTCTTACCGACAATCCACAAGGTGCCGCAAACGACGAGAATGCAAAAGCAGCTGTTCAAAAACTGCATGAACTGTCAATACAACTTAGCGATCCTAAATACAGCGAAGAACGAAAAGTAGCAGAAACTCTTCTTGTAGACGCTTTACAAAAACTGGGCCCAACACAGAACGGAACGCAAATTGTAAAAGTACTTGCAAGAATTGGTTCGCAAAAATCAGCCGATGTGCTTTTTTCCAGTCTTAATTACGCAGAGCAGCCGTTTTTCGACGAAGTAATAGCTGCTTTGGCTGCGATTCCCGGCGAAAGTACACGGAAAGTACTCGTCGAACTGCTTGAGCAAACAACAGATTACAAGAAAAAAATTGCCTGTATTTCAGCTTTGGGTTTCCGCGCTGAACCGGAAAGTGTTGATGCCATTCTGAGTGAAGCTTGCGATTTTGACAACGAAATAGAAAAGGCGGCCATTTCTGATTTCAATATTGATCCCAAAATAATGGACCAAAATATCGAAAGGTCGCGAACTGATATTAAACATAAACTCGAGATATCTTATGCGGTTCAGGAAGCGTTAGCAAACATAGGAAATTCACGAGCTGCTTTTGAACTGCAAAACTTACGACGTTTTGCTCGCAGTGAAGCAAAACACACATATAACGCGCCAATGATTATTTGCGCAAACCGACTATTAGTTTTTGGGAGTCGGGTCGAAGCGCTGTCTATTTTTCAAGAATACAATACGAGTCGGGTCGGCAAAGTAATACGAAGAGCCGCATTACATGGAATGCTGACAATAACGACTGCGCCAAATGATATCAATTTCTTTTTGTTTTTGTTCCCTGACACGCTTGATGATAAACAGGTGTGGAACAGCAGTGTTTATTTTTTGTGGCGAATGAAATATCAAGTCGGAGATAAAATTTCACAGGAAGTTTTTTCCGAACTTGCTCCTAAGTGTAAACTTGCGATTTTACAAGCATTTGCAGAGAAAAAAGATCACACGGCTTTGCCATTGGTAACAAGCTCAATTAACGACATAAAC
>JBOFQC010000682.1:0-8477 GCA_051660725.1 Thermoguttaceae bacterium | reverse complement strand
CAACCGTCCTCCAATTTTCCGAGAGCTAACAACGACAACGAGTATCCAAACACCGCTTGCGGCATCTCGGTTCCAACCAAAAGAAGCTTCTGGTAAAGCGGAATTGATTCTTCGTAAAGCTCAGTTTTACGAAGCGACTCAGCCAAATAATATGTAGCGTCTGCAGAGACCGGATCAAGATGAACGGCTTCCGAAAGCGGTAAAATTGCCCGTTTATAATCTTCCTGGCGAAACCTGATGAAACCAAGTGTCAACCAATTCGACGGATTCGTCGGTGCTATGCGAGTCAAATGTTCGAAACAAGCAACTGCTTCATCAATGTGCCCTAAATCGTATTCCAATTGCCCAAGTGCCAAATGATACTCCTCATTTGACGGAGCAAGATACGCCGCCTCTGCAAATAATTCCAACGCTTGTTGGTCCATTCCCGCTTCTTTGAAAGCAAGACCTTCTTTATATCTTTTACTCGCACGGCTTTCTTGCTCGGGAATACGTACTTCGCCTCGGTTATGCAACGAAAAATCCTGATCTAAAGAAAACGTACTTTGATTTGTAAAGTCAAGTAATGCCATGATATTTATTTTTGCAATTTGCGAGTTTGGGGTGTCTGGGTAAGAAATCTGTAGAATAACCGCTAAAAAACGGTGTTCTTAACAACATTATCGGCATTACAGGCAGAACATTTGATACAATCGGCACATTTTATCCCGGATTATAAAGAAGGTTACGTAACTAAATGTTTACGTTCTGTGTCTAGAAATGCGTAGAGTAACAAGAATAATAGCCGGAATGGAGTGACATAAGTCCCGAAATGACAGTGTGGAATCGTAATTTGCGTGCCCCGATTGTATTTCTGCAAATTTCGCTCAATAACAACCTGAGCCTATGATTCAGTCACCCCAGACCGTCATTACGCTGCCCCTCATTCCGGCTTTTATAATGAACGGCTTTGGGGAAATTGTTGTAGTAGGCGGCTCGCTTACCACTATTTTCCCGGCCTGTTTTTCAAAGATTCAGTAAGAATTTCTCGAAGAGTTTTCGAGTTGAGGTCGGATTTGTTTTTGAATTTCAAATTCAATATATCGTAATGCAGATTCTCTCCGTCAACGTGAGGTTGTAGACCAAGATTCCTTATTCGTCCAAGCGGAAATGCGTTTTTCTTGACGTACACGTCAAGGTAGACGGCGTCGCAACGCTTTGTACCGACAACCACCCAAGGAAGAATCCGTCCGCCAAGTTTTACCGCCGGACCAACGTGATACGGAACAAGCATTTTGTTGGTCCAAGTGATCTTTGCGTCTTGAGCCAAAGAGTTAAGAATTTTAAACACTTCTTCAAGAAGTGAGAAATCCCATTCGAGCTTATTACCGCCGACCAAACCTTTAGGTAAAAAGTGCCATTTTTCGCCCAGAACCTTCCACGGCATGAGATTATCCGGCTTTTTTTTCGCTTTATCCGTGAATTTTTCAAATCCGGCAATTGCGGTTTCCAAGAATTCCCAAAACTCAGCTCGATCAATCTCTGCGTACGAATTAACTTTTAGCTCCACTTCCTGCCAGGGGCCGGTAGTTTGTGTGACACGTACTCTCGGCTCGGTTCCGTAAAGCGGTATATCATCAAGTTCATTCAGCGGACGAAGCTGTAAACTCTGCACCAACGCATCACGTTTGAATGTATTTTTCGCGGTACGGAATTTCATTTTCAGCAGCCATTCTTCAGCTGTTATTGCGTGAAAGAACCAGCCCAGCGATTTTTTTTCTGCCGAAATTTCAACAACACTTCTACTGTTCCAGTTTGTTTCAGCGAAAACGTCCGACTCTTGTATTTTATCAACAACGTCGGCCAAGACCTGTCCGTCCCAGCGGCATGCGAGTCCGCCCCGACTTAGTCGCTCTTGAGTGTGCCATTTTCTTCCGTCAGTTTCCCACGGCAGCTTAACATCCGCGAAAATCGTTCCAAGCGGCGGGTCGAAATTGTTATCCTGCGACGTTTTTCCAGAAAATACGCCGACGACTCCGTCCGTTCCTTTATTTATCAACCCAGAGTTGGCGTGCAAGGTATTAATATTTCCCTGCGACGCGTTGGTCAAAGCAGTATTCACCGAGGAACCTGGCGAAGAACTTGACGAAACGATTTGTACTGAACCGAATTTTTCAATTTTCTCTTCGGAAACAAAAGGTTTCGGCACATACGGCTTACGTTCAACGTAATTTCCAACGGCCAAAACCGGAGCAAGTGCCGCTGCGGTGTGCGAAGTAATATTTTTATCCGAAACCAACATTTCCGGCGTGCCGGCAAAGACGAGATGTCCGCCTTCAAGCCCGGCTTCTGGTCCGAGGTCGATTATCCAGTCGGCTGACTTGATCATGTCCAGATTATGCTCAATCACAACAACTGTATTGCCGACATCCACTAACCGATTTATAACATCCAGCAGTTTGGCAAGGTCGTCAAAGTGCAGACCAGTAGTCGGCTCGTCCAATATATACAGAGTCCGTCCGGTGTCCGGCCTCGCAAGTTCAGCGGCAAGTTTTACACGCTGCGCTTCACCGCCGGAAAGCGTTGGGGCCGGCTGCCCAAGCGAAAGATAATCGAGGCCGACATCACAAAGAGTTTGCAGAATCCGACGTATTCCGGGCACGTTTTGGAAAAGTACAAGTGCGTCAGCGCAAGACATTTCGAGTACGTCGCTGATTGAAAAACCGTGAAATTTAATATCCAGCGTTTGCCGATCATACCGTTTTCCGTTACATGCGTCGCAGGTAATCCAGACATCCGGCAGAAAGTGCATTTCGATTTTAAGCTGACCGTTTCCTTCACATTTTTCGCATCTTCCGCCCGGCACGTTAAAACTGAAGCGGCGGGACGAAAAACCACGCACTTTCGATTCGGGAATCTGAGCGTATAGGTCACGGATAAGCTCAAACGCGCCAGTGTAAGTAGCTGGATTGGAAGTCGGCGTCTGACCAAGCGGTTGTTGGTCGACTCGAATTACTTTGTTAACCTGTTCGACACCTTCAATCAAGTCGTGCGCACCGGGATTAGACATTGCCCGATGTAATGTTTTGGCAAGAGAACGGTAAAGCACCTCTTCGACAAGCGTACTTTTACCGGAACCGCTAACCCCGGTAACAACTGTATATGCGCCCAACGGAATCGGAACGTCAATTGACTTAAGATTATTTTGTCTTGCGCCGCGAATAATCAACCAACCCGGTTCCCAGCGTACCGGAATCACGTCTTGTGAAGCGGCAGACTTATCCGTTGTCGAAGCGGCAGGCGATTTCGACCTCGTATTAGATGATGCTGAGAGTGAAACCTTTTTCCGCATTGTTGGCATAAAAATGTTTTCCGATTAAGTCCGATACATAATTGTACCTGACAAATACTAAACCGGCAAGGCACCGCAATGTTAAAGATCATGGCGATGCGTGCAAATCCCTCAAAACATCAGTAAAACTATTATGTTCAGTTTCTGCTAATAGTACTGCACAACTGTGCAAACTGCATAAAGGCGTAAAGTTAACATTTTCCGACGATGAAATTTGTGTAATACTTTATATACCAACCAACGGGGGCGGAACACTATACACGAAGCGCACTTCCCGCACTGTGATACGGTATAGAGGCAAGTTACTCTAATGCGTATGCAGCGAGTAAAACGATAAACTCAAAAAAAACGCCGGAAATCTACTAACAAATAAAACCACCTGCTTGCATTTTCATCTGTCTATGCAATAATGATTAATGTTAATTCTCGACAGCACGTTAGAATGTAGATATAGTACGTTAAAAAGTAATGCAGCACGTTTAAAAACCGCAGGCACGTTTGTTTTGGGAGTTCATATTTGTATTATTCAAATTAGTCAAGCAGATATCGAATTCATACGCAAAATTCAATTCAAGAAACCGTTGCCGGTTAGGTAGAAAGGCTTCATCCGCCGAAAAAGGCCTTGTTTTTCAAGGTTAAAATCATTTTAGACGAGGTGAATTTTCCGCTGGCTACAGTATAAACAGAGAAACTAGCTTTGAGGTTTTATGCAAGTTCTTATTGTAGACGATAGTAAATTGGTTCTCATGGCCTTGAAAGGGCTTCTAACCGACGCAGGATACGATGTGCTCACCGCAGTGGACGGACAAGATGCACTGGATGTCCTAAGAAAAAATTACTGTCGATTGGTTATATCCGACTGGGAAATGCCGGTTATGAACGGCGTTGAACTTTGTCAGGCAATTCGTAATGAAGAAATTTCCGGTTATGTTTACTTCATCCTTTTAACATCACACGGAACACTTTCCGAGATGATACAGGGACTTTCTTTCGGAGCAGACGACTTCATTGCAAAACCTTACAGCCCTGCCGAAGTGTTAGCACGTATTCGCGCCGGTGAACGGATTCTTTCGCTTGAAACACGTGATGTTGCGATTTTCGCCCTTGCGAAACTTGCCGAATCGCGCGACATTGACACCGGTGCTCACTTGGAACGTGTTCAACATTACTGCCGCAGCCTTTCGCAGCAGCTTGCGATTCTTGAGAAATATCAGGAAGTCATTGACGCAGAATTTATCCGTTTGATCTACCAAACCAGCCCGTTACACGATATTGGAAAAGTCGGAATTCCAGATGCCGTGCTTCTGAAACCCGGCAGACTCGACGCGAAAGAATTCGATATAATGAAATCTCACACGTCAATTGGTGCCGATACTCTTGGGGCGGCATTGGAAAAATTTCCCGGCGTTTCATTCCTGAGTATGGCTCGTGACATTGCCGCGACGCATCACGAAAGATTTGACGGAACCGGTTATCCGAATAATTTGGCTGGCTCTGATATTCCTCTTTGTGGGCGTATTATCGCTTTGGCTGACGTTTACGACGCTCTTACTTCGCGGCGTGTTTACAAGCAGGCTTTTACACACGAGAGCGCAAAATCAATTATAATTGAAGGACGAGAAACCCACTTCGATCCCGATGTGGTCGACGCTTTCCTGGAACGTGAAGAACAATTCCTGGCGATTAGACGCCGTTTCTCTGAAATTGAAAACCACGAAAAAACTGTCACCACTGGTGTTTTACCTCCTAATTAGCTTTGAAAAAAAATACCGAAACCACCAAAAAGCAGACAGAGGACCCCGGATACACGTTTCGTTGGGTTCGTGAAGCGATTGAAACACTCGCAATCGCTCTTGTCCTTGCTTTTCTTTTCAAGACGTTTGAGGCGGAAGCATACGAAATCCCAACCGGCTCAATGGCGCCAACGCTAATGGGTCGGCACAAGGATTTAAACTGCTCTGAGTGTGGTTTCCGTTTCCAAATAAGCGCAAGCGAAGAAGCGGACGAAGGGAATAACGGCGGTACTTCTGCAAGAATTGCTGAAGCAGCAAAACGCGGAGTTTCACCGAAATTACCAAGCGTTGTTGGTGGTACATGTCCGCAATGTCGATTTACAATGTACATCGGGCCGGATAACACTGAAAAGAAAAAATACCCATCTTATAAGGGTGACAGAATTCTTGTTTGTAAATATCTTTACGACTTATTCACTCCGAACCGTTGGAATGTAACAGTTTTCCGCTTTCCCGGCGGGCCTCAAACCAATTACATTAAACGCTTGGTTGGCTTGGAAAACGAAACCATTCAAATTCATAACGGTGATGTATTCGTTTGTCCTAACGGAGGTGACGAGTTCCGAATTCTACGAAAACCGGCTATTCATCTGCTCGCAATGATGCAAATGGTGAATGATAACGACTACGTTAATCCCAAATTGCTTAATATTCGCAACGAAAAAGACCGCTGGGAACCCGCTTGGGCCGACGAAACCGAAAATTTCGGCTCAATGCCAGTTTTCGTGCCAGCCATTAATTCCGGCGACGTAGAAGAAGCCAAACCGGCTTGGATCGCCTCGGAAGACAGGCGTTCTTTCAAAGCAGACGCAAACGTTTCTTCTAACCAGCTTCGTTGGTTGAATTACCGGCACATTGTGCCAAGTTCGGAAGATTGGCTTTACCTCATACAAGGCGAAATGCCTCCAAACGGCATCGAAAATAATCCGCAGTTGATTACTGACTTTACCGCGTACAACACAGGAATCGTCGAAAACCCCGTCATTTCAGTTAACTTGGACGCGAAGCAACTTATTTCTGAACGAACTGTAGAAATAAATGGCGAAACTAAAAAAATGTATTTCTGCAAACCAACGCCCGATTCAATTGGTTACAACTGGACCGGCGACCTCGCAATGGAATGTAAAGTTACGGTTTCGTCACCAAGCGGAATACTCGCCTTTCGACTTGTAAAAGGCGGAATTCCATTTATTTGTGAAATTGACCTCTCTAACGGAGTAGCCACTTTTTCAATTTCTGGACACGAGAATCTGTATACGCCGGTTCAAGTACAGACCGACGTAAACAAGGCGGGTTCGTACAATATCCGCTACTCAAACATTGACGAGCAGTTCCGACTTTGGGTCGGCGGAAAAGAGATTACGCTTCCTGATAACGGCGAATACGATTATCTTTGCAACGATTTATCCAGCCCACTCAGTCGGGAACGGTCTCCGACAACTTTCGATCTGACTCCGGTATCAGTTGGCTCAAAAGGAGCCGATATAAAAGTCGAACACTTAAAAGTTTTCCGCGACATATACTATATTGCGCAAAATCATAAATTTTCAGACCTTTGTGATCTGGCTGTCGGCTCACCATTTGAGAGTTCATTGACGCAGACCTCCGAGAATCGTAACGCGAGAATTCTTTCCGACTCGAATTATTGGGGATTTTTCGGTAAAACCCGTTGCGCCGAATTCAAGTTGGATGAAGGCCAATTTTTCCTATTAGGCGATAACAGCGGTAAAAGTCTTGACGCAAGAGTTTGGAAATCATTACCCGGCGGCGGTCAATACGTGGAAAAAAGCTACATGATTGGTCGTGCCGCTGTAGTTTATTGGCCGCACGGAGTGACTATTCCTGTTATAAACAAACCGTGGTTCCCTAACTTCAAAGACATGCGGGTAATTGAATAGGCTTCGGACATCAGACATCAGATTTGAAAATCTGAAGTCTAACGTCTGAAGTCTAGTATCTAACTCCCAACCTACTTTTGATAAATCGGAAGTGCTGCTTTTTCAAGCTGCAAAATGGTTAAATTTATAGCAGAAGTATAAACCGGTCCGACGTAATCTTGCGACCAGCTTCCGTCGGAAGCGGCTTCGTCGATTAGTTTTCGGAAAATCTTATCACGATACTTTTCCCAGTCGTTGCCCCCTTGTCGATATTTTACCTGTGCAAAATAGTAATGGGCGTAATGCCAAAAGCCAGTGTTGTCCCTGTCAACATTAAGTAATGTTTTGTCGCAGTAAGCCATAAGTTTCGGCACATACGAATCGTCATATTCGCCGGCATTGAAAAGACAAGCAATTGCGGCTGCGCTAATTGGCGGTCTGCCGCCTCCGCCACCTATGTTATACTGTACTCCGCCTGCCCCACCCTGCAGTGAACATTTGTGAATGTACTTTATTGCACGGTCAATTATCTCTTTGGGTACTGGAATTCCAGCGTTTCGGCAACCGCGAAGAGCCTGCACCTGAGTAATGGTGGTTGAGCCTTCGTCAAAATTACTTCCGTCTTGTGCGCTTACATACCCCCAACCGCCTTCACGCGTCTGGGCCTTACCTGAAAACTCAACCGCTCGGGTAAGGACGTCAATTATTTCCTGCCGTCTTTCGATGTAATCTTCTTCTCCGAGCACTTGGGAAAGAAAAAGCATGCCGAATCCGTGTCCGTAAGTGTATCGGTCATCTGCCTTTGGGTCGCCTATCAAACCGTTTGGGCGGCTTCGCGAAATCAGATAATCGGTTGCTTTTCGAATATTTTCGGCATATTTTCCTTGGGTCGGGGTCGAACCTTCACAAAGCAGCGCGATACCTGCCATTCCAGTCATTGCGCACGGATAAGTACCCTCAGCTGCCTCCCAGGACCCGCGGCTGGTTTGCTTCGCCGCCAACCAATCGAGACCTTGATTTATTGTCGTCTTAAGTTCCGATTCACTGTACGATGCAGCTTTACAAATATCAATATTTACGTAAAGTAAAGATATTAAAATCGCTGAAGTTATGTTAAATGTTTTTATCATACGTATCATCAAATAAATTTTACTCTCTGAAGCCTGCCCACTGAAGGCTGACTAATTATAATCTGTTGCCGCTAATACCGCAATATTCCGAAAATGCTAAACTAAAATGGAAAAAGAGTTAATAGAAAAAATTCGCCGAAAAACAGCACCCAGGGCTCCTGCATCGCCGGACAATGTTTCACTGTGTCACGAAATTTCAGCCGCATCCCTAAATAATCCGCAAATTCTGCTCGGAATCGGTGACGACGCGGCTCTACTTGCTCCAGTACTTTTTCCGAACACCGGAACGGTGCTTACCGTTGATCTACTCACGGAAGGTGTCGATTTTCTTCTGGAAAAAACCGAT
>JBOFQC010000681.1:0-2218 GCA_051660725.1 Thermoguttaceae bacterium | reverse complement strand
GTTTTCCGAAAACGAAACACTTGTTCAAAATGAAAGTTTGTCAAAAGTTACTTTATTACAGGATGTTACGATAATTAATAACGCAATTGTTTCAGACAGAGTGGATTCTGCTCAAATGCAAATTACCGCTAACTTGGTGTCAGAAACAGTTCCAAATACTGACAGTAATTCTACTGAAAAGCAATCAGCGGATTCTGTAACGGCGTCAGCTATAAAACCAGTCATGCCGCCTGGCGAAATGGTTACTAACGATGTAAAAAATTACGATCCTGAAGTGATGCCGATTTCTGTTTCAAATGCTACTGCTTTACCTCAAGTGTATATTTTTGAATTGCTTGCGCAAGTGAAATTTGCTTATGTGTGGAGTGCAGGCGTTTTAATCGGCGGATTTATGCTGCTGGTGTCAGTGTTAAAAACACATCGTTTATTTGGTGCCGCAATGATACCGGATAACACGACTTGGCAAAAAGCCGCTGAATGTGTTTCCGGGCAAATCGGATTACACCGGTATGTGTTGGTTTTATGTCACCCCAAAGCTCAAGTCCCGTTTGTTGCCGGCTATTTTCGGCCAACTCTATTCGTGCCAAATGATTATGAAAAATGGAATTCTTCGCAACGAGGCGCAATTTTGCTGCATGAATTAACGCATATTCAACGCAACGACATTGCGTGGCATCTCATCACACGAATTGCGGCTGTGATTTACTGGTTTCAACCGCTTATTTGGCTGGTTTCATGGCGTATGCAGATAGAACGTGAAGCGGCTTGTGATGATGCCGTACTTTTGCACGGTGAAGTGCCGAGTAATTACGCGTCAGTGCTTCTGGACATTGTTTCTTCTTTGAAAAAATGCAGAAAGCCGATTTGTTCAGCGATTTCAATGGCTCGGAACAGTTCAATTGAACGCCGAATTATTTCGATTTTGCGGACCAATCAAAACCGTACTCCGATTGGGCGTAAAACTAGCGGTTTGTTTGCTGTTTTGGCATCACTTCTGGTTGTGTTTCTAACGGTTGTTTCTCCGTTTGAATCGCCGAAACTCTTGGCAATAAACAAGTTGGAAGTGAGTGCGCCGGATGTTGCACAAGAAAATACTCCGCAAAATGTTAATCTCTCTAATGAGAATATCAGCAGCGGAATCCTCATCACTGGCGACGCAGAATCCGAAGAAACAAAAATGGTGTCAATCAAAACAAGCAAAGATTTACTGGCCGAGATGCTTGATAATATCGCAGAGAGGACGCAAAACCCGGAACTTGACGCCAGATTTTCTTTACGCGAGAAATACGTCGTAAAACACTTGGATGACACCAAAGACAAAGTTACCGGAAACGAACTCAACGGCTGGAACAGGCTTACGTGGTATGAGGAATTGTACCGCAACCAGTTGGAATCTGTCCTCGAAACGGAAGCGTTTAGTGCAGATTTAATAAAGCGGATTTCTTATGAAAATCCAAGCATGACCGACCTTATAAGTACAATGAAATGCAAACTTGACGTTGCCACATACGAGGAGTTTGATACATTTCCGGTAACTGATTTAGAAAAATTTAAAAGTCGCATAACTGTTGTACGCAGATTGTTTGACACCGCAATTGAACCGCTGACACCAACTGAAAAGGAAACTCTGCAAAGTGGTCTTTACCAGGTTTTTTGTGAAAATGAAAAGCATGGTCACACGGTAACGGATCACGATAATGCCAAAAAATTATTCGAATTGATGGACAAAATTGATCACGTGCAATTATTTTACGCAGCTGAACATTTCGGTTTACTTGCGGATGATCGCTTCATTGAATACGTCAAGCAATTGCCGGAAACGATACAGGGAACCGTTCGCAAAAAATATGGTGACAACGACATGCAGGTAATCGAGACCGAAGCAGGCGAAATACTAATCGGTGGTGTCGAAAATAACGTGTATAAACTTAACGACCAGATTTATCAAAACGTGGTTGCGATTATTGACCGGGGCGGAAACGACACTTACCTTGACGGAACCTGCGATCTTAACAGACCGGTGTTTGTCATCATAGATATTGGCGGCGACGACACTTATTACGGTTCGCATGCCGGCGTTCAAGGTGGTTCAATACTCGGTTTGTCAATGCTTATCGATGTGGCAGGAAATGACACCTACGCGGCTAAAGACATTGCTCAAGGTTCCAGTATCGGTGGTGTCGGTATATTGATTGATCAAAATGGTAACGACAAATAT
>JBOFQC010000680.1:0-6561 GCA_051660725.1 Thermoguttaceae bacterium | reverse complement strand
GGTTATTATTGCCGACACGTCAAGCAAGCACTCAAATAGTGCGGTTAATTCTAATGGGTAATGGAGTTGAAAATCGTATTATGCGTAAAAACAACCTCATTCACATGTTATGCGTGATCTATGTGTTGTGTAACACATCGTTTGCGGCTGCGCAATTCGCGAGTGACGCCACTAATACCGAGCAACAAACTGAACAGGAAAATGAAAAAGAGATTCATTTTCGCAAAATCCACGTACCTAATAACGATTTTTACAGTTGGCCAATTACGGATAATAATTATTTACTGTATCCCAAAACTAAATTTGATGAAATCGTAGCTGATTCAAAAAAAGAGAACACTGCCACTTCAATATCAAGTGCCGGCGCAAACAGCGTAATTGAGCACTTGCATCTTAGCGGTTCATTTCTGGAAAATTTTTACCGCGGAATGATCCAGAACTCGCCGCGCATTGCCGGAGACGGTATTTTCAAGTTGCGATACGGAGTTGGTCCGGTTCATGTTGAACCACTCGGATTCTGGCTGGAAAATGCAAAATTTTCTGACGGTTCAGACGCTGTTATCTGTAACTCTTCAGGAAAATTGGAACTTCAATTACCGGATCGGTTCATTCAATCTGTTAAATCTGCACAACCTGCTCAAACAGTACAGCATCAATCAGAGCAATTAGATGCAGCTACTGCTCCAGCGTCAGTACCAGTGTCGGCACGTAGCGAGGAAGTGAATTTTCAATGGCTCGCTCAAGGAAAGAAAAATTCACAGGGCGGCATCACATTTGAGATTGTGACACCACATGCAAAAATGATCGAACTGGAATTAACAGTTCCAGCACAGTACACGTTAACAAGTACGGAAGGAATCGTATTTGAAGTGACGTCACAGGAACCGCAACAACCAGTGCCGACGAATTCTGGGGACAATGCCAACCAAACGAACAACGCAAAAAAATATCTGGTGTCGCTTGGAATTCACAACAAAACGCAAATCACCCTGACACCAAAAGAACGCCCTATGGAAATCAGGGAGCAAACGCAAATGCACCAAGCGATAAGGTACAATTTGAGACCGGAAGGAGTTGGTGTCGTTTCTTCTTTCGTATTCGATAAACCGGTGACAAGCATAACGGATGTTTTGGTTGAATTGGATTTTCCGCTTAATATTTTTGCTGTTAAAAATGGAAGTGAACCTATTGTTTGGCACCCGGTTTCGCCCGACCAGGTTGAAAGTGGAAAGTACCGCTTAGTGGCGTCATTGGCTCCCGGAGCAAAAGAACTGATTATTGAAGCCGAGTGTCCAGTAGTTTTCAATGAGATGTGGAAACTGCCGCGCATACAACTTTTTTGTGAGCATTTTTTGTGGACAGAAACCAGAGCGAATATTTTTATTAACGAGCAGCTTATTCTTGCCGGCGTGAATCCGATTGGGGCGTTTCAAACGTCCGGCAGAACTTTGGATACAAATGACAGGAGGTCCGAAGGGTATTCTTTTCAGTATTTTGAACCTGATTCGCAGATTGAATTGGAACTCGGTTTGAAAGCTCCGGGATTCATTTACAACTGCGGCACACAACTCGACTGGGAAGAAGACCGGGTAAGTTCCACTTCTTATCTGGATTTTAGCAAACTTTCCGAAAGTCCGTTGTTGGTTAAGTTGCAAATACAGCCGAATTGGCTAATTGACACTGACAGTATCGAGTTTTTGCCAAATGATGATGTCTTCTTTTGGGAAGAAGAAAACGAAACTGAATCCCGCTCTGATTCCGCTAAACCGGCTTCCGTTAATCAAAATTCTGCAAACCCAGAAAAATCTAATTCCATTTTAGTATATCTGAAAAAACCGACGAAAATGCGTGTACATGCAACGTTTCCTCTGCAGCAGGGGAAGACGCCCAACTTGTACGAACTTGTTCCATTTATTGTGAGCAATAAAAACGGTACTGATATCACAAACACCGGCGGCAACGTTAATCAATTCACGAAAACCGGAAATGGTGCCAAATCGGTTGGGAATCTGTTGGCAATCACAACGCGGTTACCGAACCAGTTCCAGATTAAAACGAGTATCAAGGAATTGCCGAAGGATTACCAAATGATGGATCCGCTCGTGCGTGAATGTTTTTTTGAGGATTTCCCCCCGTCAAATAACGGCGCAATTTTTGACGTTGATCCAATGTTACGTTCCATTGAAGTTGAACTTGCACCGATTGAAATCAATTACGATTCTCAGGTTCAAAGCGTTCTTGGGTTACAGGACGACCAAATGACGCAAACATGCAGATTTATATGCCGCCCACTAGGTTCTCGAATTGACCGCATTTTGGTTCATTTTTCGCAAAGCTCGGAGCAGCCCTGGAGTTGGTTGTTGGAAGGCGAAAAAGAAACTCTGACTGCAAAAAAGCTGAACTCGAGTGAAATAAACAACTTAAACTTAAACGCACAAAATGCTAACATTGCTAAATGCGGTGATGTTTGGGAAATCAAACTGCATTCTCCTCGCAGCGGACCGTTTTTAATCACGGCTACCAGAAAAAACGAGGTCCTAAAAGATGTTGCTGTTCCGTTACCGACGCTGTTGGACGGTACGAGCAAGTTGGTCGACGTTTTTATAGATTCAATTTACGAAACTAACGTTGATGTAATTCACAGGGGACTAAATCCGATTCCGATTTCGGCACCGCCGCGAAACGAGTACCCGACAATTCGGGCTGCTTTTCGGTATGATCCGGTACGAAATAACGATTCGACGCAAAACCCGTTGCTTATTGTAAAGCCAAGCGAAAACGATTCAATGTTACAGTCCGCGTGGGTCTGGATGCTCCGCTTGAACTCGCAGTTCGAATCAATGGGAACAGTACGCCAAAAAGCGACTTTTTTGGTTGAGAATCGTGGCCGAAAAGAAATCCGAATCAAATTAAACGAAAACACAAAGATAAAAAATGTTCTTGCCGTGTGGATTGAGGATAAGCGAATCGCTTGGTCAACCAATGACGCTGAACAAGTGATAACGCTGCAACTTCCAGCACGGAAAAGATTTATTGCGGTGTCTCTGGAGTATTGGTACGAATCCAAACCTTTAATGCAGCAAAAGAAGTTACGGGCCGAGTTTCCGGAAATTGATATACCGGTGTTTTCTGGAACCTGGATTGCGTGGACGCCGCCTGATTTTCAAGCGTTTTTGCGAACCCGGCAGACCGCAATAAACTGGTGGGATATAAAAGAAAATTTGGATTCGGTGATTTTCGCTCCTGGAAAGCAATCTGTACAGCAACACACACGCGGTGACCAGAAAAATTCCTTAAGCACTGGATATGCTAAAAATGAAGGTTCGACGCAACCTTTTGATCCGCTTACGGCTGATTCGTGGAATAATTTGTGGAACGCGTATTACCGAAAAAACCGGTGTCAACGTGTTGCTGAACGGCTCGTCGAAAAATTAGGGAATGAAAAGCAACTACGTGAATATTTGAATCCTCGAGAAAACGCGGCTACAACCAGAAGTGCGGACGGAATTGAAAGTTCTGGATTCGGAACCGATACTGGACAATTCGAACTCACGTGGGGAAACGTTTTAGGAAATGTCGAGTTCCAAAACAATGTTTTCGGCAACGCCGCCGAAGTTGGGCCGCCTCGGATAATCGTCGATTGGTTGGCACTGCGCGGAACCGGCCTGTTTTCGAATTCCCCAATAAATATTCCGTTGAAAGGGGACAACAAATCACGTGGGTACTCCACTTTGGAAAACGCCGGCGTTGTTTTATTGTTTTTCGATGAAAGAAGTTTGCTTATTACATCATCTTTAAGTGCGGCGAAAAGCCAAAATGAATTGGGTTCATTGGTCGGCGAACAGGTGAAGATAATGTACGAAGGGCCGCTTGAAGAACTTTTTAGAAATTCGCTTGCCGGCGAACCGCATCCGCAGTGGGTTGGGTTCGTCACTTGGAAAAGCGGCGAAACAAATGTCGGCACCCCCTGGAAGTTCAAACCATCATCAACACAAATTTTCGCATTGTGTTCCGGCTGGTCCGCTACGGAAACGCTATTGGGCGATTCGCACAGCGGCGTTTACATCGCATACAAACCAGTGATGATTGCTCTACGTTGGTTCGCTGTATTGCTTGTGGTTGCTCTTTCGAGAATAAAACCTTTTTCTAATATTTTGGTCCAATGTACACTGCTTGTGTTTTTTGGTATACTAAGTGTGACATTGCATCCGTTTTACGCAGTGATTCCGACAGGAGCGTTTTTAGGTTCTATTTTCGCAATTGGTTTTATTCTTCTTGCGGACACAGGAACCTCAAAGTCGAACCAAACGAGTTTGTTGAAGTTAACACATAAAATCGGAACCGGAGTCGCAATACCTGTGATACAAGACAGTGATAGTTCGTTTGACGCTGATTACGAAGTGCGGGAACTGCGTCCGTTCAACAAACCGCCGACTCAAAAGGAAAGCGGCAGTTTCTTCGACACGTTAAAAGATGATATGTAACTGTAGTACACTGCCAAAGATTAAATTAGGAAGAATAAGAATAAGGGAATTATGATCTGGAATGCGCCGAATATCTTGACGATGCTTCGCGTCGTCTTTTCTGTTGGAATATTCATTGTTCTTCCGTTCAATTGTTTTATTGCGGCAACGGTGTTGTTTATTCTTGCCGCTATCACCGACTTCCTTGACGGATACCTTGCTAGAAAATATAATCTTATAACTGTCTTCGGACGAATAATGGACCCGTTTGCGGACAAACTCCTTATTTGCGGTTGTTTCGTTTACTTGGTTGCGTTTCAACAGTTGCTTGAAGTTCCATTTGGCTTGCGCCCCTGGATGAGTGTTGTAATAGTTGCTCGTGAGCTGTTAATCACTTCGTTGCGGGCAGTGATTGAAAAAAGTGGCGGAGACTTTTCTGCAAAATGGATCGGAAAATGGAAAATGGTTCTGCAATGCATTGCAGTTCCTGCCTGTTTTATGTACCTTATCTGTTCTATCTGTCCGTTCATTAAATACACAATGATAATCTCACTCTGGGGTACGGTTTTGATTACCATTTACTCAGGGATTGCGTATGTGTTTGCGGCCACTAGAATGATCGGAAAAAACAATGCTGTGTGATTATTACTGAGTGGCAAAATAATTTTTGCCCGTTAGCCGCCGAGCCCTGCTCGGCGCTGTACCTTTGGGAAAACTTCCCGGAGCAGGGCTCCGGGGCTAACTGAGATTAAAATTTTTACGCAAAATCATCTGACTATAATTAGCCAGAAATACCATTTATAAATCATGAAAACTGTTTTTACATTAACGTTTATAATTGCTGTGTTATGTACCAACTTTACAGTTGCGTCTGACACCAAAACAGACGAATCGCAAACTCAACGTAAGGAATTAATCGAAAAAGCGGTTGATTTTCTTCGTAAACAGCAGGCTCAAAACGGTTCCTTTTCTGCAAAAGCCGGAGTCGGACCAACCGGCGTTGTGGTTGCCGGACTTTTGGAGGTTGGTGTCAGTCCAAGTGATCCAATGGTTAAAAAAGGATTGGGTTTTCTCCAAAACGCAATACGTGAAGACGGCGGCATTTACACCGAAGGGGGTATGGTAAGCAATTACGAAACATGTATTGCCATTATGTGTTTTACTGCCGCAAACAATATGATTAAGGCGGAAGACAAGTTGGAAAAAGGGCCTTACGACGAACTGTTGGCAAAATGCGAAAAGTACATCCGGGCGAACCAATTCACGGAAGACCGTGGAAAAACGCCGGAAGATATGGCTTACGGCGGTGCCGGATACGGAAAACATGAACGTCCTGACTTGTCGAACACGCAATTCTTCGTCGAAGCGTTGAAAACTGCCGGGGCAAAAGATGACGACCCGGCAATACAAAAAGCACTTGTGTTTGTCTCGCGGTGTCAGAATCTTGAATCGCAACATAACACCACTTCGTATGCCGGCAAAAACCCTGACGGTGGATTCATTTACACCTGCGTCGGAGAGGGTGAAAGTCCTGCAGGCACAACCAGCGACGATCCTGATGTCACCGGCGGTTTACGAAGTTACGGAAGTATGACTTACGCCGGTTTGAAAAGCCTGATTTACGCAGGACTTACGAAAGATGATATCCGGTACAAAGCCGCTTATGATTGGCTGCAAAAAAATTACAGTTTACTGGAAAATCCGGGACTTGGAAAAATGGGGCTTTATTATTATTACCAGACAATGGCAAAAACCCTTGCTGTTTTGGGTTCCGAAGTTTTTGAATCGGCAGACGGTGTAAAACATGATTGGAAATCAGAAGTTATCAAAACCCTTGCGGAAAAACAGAACGCAGACGGTTCGTGGACCAATACAGAAGCTCGCTGGATGGAAAACGACCCCAATCTGGTTACAGGTTACGTGCTGTTGGTGCTCGGACAAGCATACTGTCGCCCGGAATAAATTGCATGTTTTCAAATGTTGGGAAAACTGAAGATCATCAGCACCAAACATTGAAAAACTCGGGAACAGAGCCGACCAACGGGAGGCGGAACACTTCACGCGAAGCGCACCGCCCATACCGGGCTCCGGTATAGCG
>JBOFQC010000679.1:0-2561 GCA_051660725.1 Thermoguttaceae bacterium | reverse complement strand
GCTTGATACCGCGGATGTGATTTTCAAGCACCGTGATATCAGCTTGCTGGTGGTAACCGGCGGCCCTGGTGTCGCGCGGGCTGCTCTTTCTCAGAAAAAGCGTGCAATTGTCGCAGGCCCTGGAAATCCGCCGGTTGTGGTAGACGAAACCGCCGACCTTGACCGTGCCGCAAGAAGCATAATCCTTGGCGCCGCTTATGATAATAATCTGCTTTGCATTGCAGAAAAAGAGGTCTTCGTTGTCGAGTCTGTTTTCGAGCCAATGATGAAAGCAATGGAACGAGCCGGTGCAGTTCGACTTAACGCTGCCGAAGTTGCATTGATGACGCAACGTGGTATTTCGAGCGTTGGTGAAGGAGCGGATAAGCATGACGTTCCTGCCCGGGAATTTCTCGGTAAAGACGCGAAAGTTCTCGCTGCCGGAATAGGCAAAAACGTGCCGGACTGCGTCGAGTTGCTGTTTGGAGAAACCGACGAATTCAATCCGTTCGTGCCCGTTGAACAGATGATGCCATTCCTGCCGTTCGTGAGAGTACGCGACGTGGATCACGGTATCGCTTTGGCGAGAAAGTACGAACACGGTTTCAGACACACCGCGATTATCCATTCGAGCAATGTGTATAACATGACGAAAATGGGAAAAGAACTCGAGACGACAATATTCGTGAAAAACGGTCCTTGCGTTGCCGGACTCGGCGGCGGTGGTGAGGGTTACCCGTCATTCTCAATTGCCGGTCCGACCGGTGAAGGTATCACGACACCACTTACATTTACCCGTCAACGCCGCTGCGCTTTGGTTGACAGCCTGCATATTCTCGGGAAATAAATATGCTAAAAGGTAAAATAATCGGAACGGCAACCTCGACGGTGAAACATGCGTCGATGCAAGGTTGGAAATTACTTTTGGTACAAGTGCCGGGAAGCGAACCGGTGCTTGCGATTGATACCCTCGGTGCCGGTGTCGGAATGAATGTGCTGATAAGCAGCGACGGGAAATTCACCTCGGAACAAATTGGCACCAAAGCGACACCAGTGAGGTGGTCGGTGATCGGTATTGAAGATGATAATCTCAAGCAAAAAAATTGAAGCCTTATTCACGGGTTTTAAGGAGTTAGGAGTTAGGCTTCAGATAATTTCGAATCACCTGCTCACCATTATATTCTGTGTATACTGTCGCCCGGCATAAACTGCATGTTTTCCAATTTAGGGTAAGCTGAAGATAATCAGCATTAAACATTGAAAAACTCGGAAAAAAAGCCGACCAACGGGAGGCGGAATACTTTACGCGAAGCGCACCGCCTGGACGGCAGGTCCCCTGCTCACCACAATTCTGCCGTGAATGGCTACCTAAAACTTATGATTGACATTTCGCAGATAGTACGGAACATTTTACTTGATCTCGGCATTTCCGAGGTGAACGTTCCCGCTGCGCAGTGTGGACACCACGTTAAGGCAGAAGTTACGTGTGAAGCCGAATTGCCGCCCCAAACGCCCCAAGTACCCAATGTACAGGAAACCGACGTAACGGAGCTGCGTTTGTGTTCACGGCTGATAACTTTTGCAGATATCCGGCACAAATTGAGTGGTATTCGTAAAATTATAGTACCTAAACGGTCGATAATAACTCCGTTGGTCCGCGATGAACTCAGAGCAAAAAAGATATCAATCGAGGAATCGTGAGAATACTAATAATAAGGTAAATAAATGCGTATCGGTTCTGTAATCGGCTCAGTCACGTTAAATCGGTTCCACCCGTTGTTACGCGGCGCTCAGTGGAAACTGGTCGTACCGCTTGGGCTTGCCGACCTTGACAATAAAGAGCCGAATCCGAAGACCGAAGAGCTTGTCGTTTACGATCAACTCGGTTGTGGTATCGGCGAATGGATAGCTTTCAGTGAAGGAGTCGAAGCGGCAATGCCGTTTTTTCCGAACCTGATTCCAATCGACGCATACAACGCCGCGATTTTAGATACAGTTGAGATTGGAGAAAGTGTTACTGACGATGATTGACCAGCTCGAGAAATATGTGCTGGTTTGTTTAACTGTAACTCGCGAGCCCCCTCAACTTTTGCGACTTCGTTTCACTCCGTCGGGAAAGTTGAGGGAAAATTTTCGGAAAACGTCAGTAAAAAAACACCAGTAACACGCTTGATTAATTAATCGGTTTCATACATTCACAGATAAAAAACAATGCTGAACATACATCAGGTCAAGGAAGAGATTTGCGACATTGGTCGCCGTTTGTATAACAAAGGTTTCGCTGCGGCAAATGATGGAAACATCAGTTACCGAATCGACGACAATCGAGTCGTTTGCACGCCGACCCAGATTTGCAAAGGCTTTATGAAACCGGACGATCTCTGTATCGTGGATATGAGCGGTAACCAAATTGCCGGACATCGTAAACGAACAAGTGAGATCATGCTGCACCTTACGATTATGAAGGAAAGGCCGGAAGTGAAATCAATTGTTCACTGTCATCCGCCGCACGCAACCGCTTTTGGCATTGCAAGGGAAGCGATTCCGCAGTGTGTTTTGCCGGAAGTCGATATTTACATGGG
>JBOFQC010000678.1:0-2999 GCA_051660725.1 Thermoguttaceae bacterium | reverse complement strand
CGGCATTAAATTATGGCAGAAAGCGGGCTATAAATTCGGTATTATTACAGGCCGAACTTCGCAAATTGTCAAAGTACGTGCAACCGAACTCGGAATTGATATTGTGCGTCAAGGCGTTGCAAATAAACTGACAGCGGTTGAAGAAATCGCCAGGCAACACGAACTCGAACTCAATCAAATCTGCTTTATCGGTGACGATTTCCCCGATTTGCCGGCAATTCGTGCTGTCGGTCTCGGAGCTACCGTTCCTGAAGCGCCGGAAGAGATACGCGAAGGTGTGAAATTCATCACTTCACTCGCAGGCGGATACGGTGCCGTGCGGAATCTTATTGAAACGATATTAAAAAACCAACGCCGCTGGGAAGCCGTTATACAACAATATTACGTGTAGGAAAAACTAATGCCTATTCTGCGAAACATCCTTTCACGACCAATCGGTAGCTTTTTGTGTGTACTTATGTTGTACCTGACGTATGCGTACGCGCTTGTGCCGATTGTATTACCGAAAAGTAAGGACCTAGCAGATCGCATAAAAACCGGCTGGACATCCGAGTCCGACGATGAAATCCGTGAGTTTTTAAGCACGATATTTCCGCCGGGTTCGTGGGAAATTGAGGCTAAAACCTTTTTGAGCAAAGACAATTTGGTTCTACTTTTCAACGAATCCACGAACATTGAAAATACCGTTGAATTGCGTCCTTGCACAGTGGTTTTTCTGGGTAATCCGGTCGATAAGAACGAAAAAGATACTGATTCCGCGGCAGACATTTCAAAACATGCAAATGATGAGCGGCAAGTGTTGATTATGCAAACGGACGGCAGCGCGAAAATCGTGTTTGATGGAGAATTTAATCCAACAGCAAATCTAACCGGTAAGTTCGTTGACGGACGACTTGCCGGAAATGTTACGATTAAAAGCGGTATGCATACGCCGAACCCTGACGACGATCTGTTCGTTCAAACAAAAGACGTCGCTTTTAATGACACGCAAATTGTTACTACTTCGGACATTGATTTCAGATTCGGTAAAAATCAAGGTCAGGGACGTGATTTAACGGTAACGCTTACTCCGTCTGATGTTACGAATCAGAAAAGCAATAAATCGATTAGTAATATCGAATTACGAGAACTGAAGCGGTTGGAACTCAATATTTCCACTGACGGAAACGGCGACGTTTTCGGTGCCTCGAATTCTGGCAGCTCAAACAAAAATGCTAATTCGCAATTTGAACGGTTCATTATTACTTGCAAACGCGGATTCAAATTCAATCCCGACCCCGATACAGACGTTTACTGGATCGGTGAATTTGACAAAGATGTTCGAGTTGATCGAGAAAATAATGGTAGCGTCGACCAATTAATCTGCGATAAACTTACTGTGCAATTCGGTCAGAAACCGTCAGATAATGCCGCTAATGCCGCACTGAGAAATAATGACATAAAAAGTTTGTCGAACATTACGTTGTCCAAGATTCTGGCACGGGGGCAAGCGTCCGGTCAACCCGCCAAAATACGTTCGCCGATGAACAGCGATTTCGTTGCCGAGGGAAATACACTCGTGTTCGATTTCTTGCGTAATCAAATAAAACTGACAAGCGATTCGTCGCCTAACAAAATGGTTCTGCTCTCGGTTCAAGGGGGCAAACAATACGTGCGTGGAAAAGCAATGTCTTACACATTCCGCAAAGACGGGATGTTCGGCCAACTGATCGTCGACAAAAGTGGTGAAATTCGCGGCGAAACAGCAGGAAATTCAAGCAGTTTGACCGATATTGTCGGTTCAAATAATAATGGTGCCAGTAACAGAGGTCCGGCAGCTGCAGATAATTCACCGCGTCAATTTTCAATGAAATGGTCCGACAGGTTGCAAGCGATACCGGACGAAAAAGACCCGAACCAGATTTGCTGCGAACTTTTCGGAACATCAGAATTTGCCGTTGAAAATATCGGTAAAATGACAGCGAAAGAAACCAAGATGTGGTTTAATCAAAAGAAAGCTACGGCAAGTGTTCCGATACGGCAAACGGTGAGTAAACCAGCGGTTTCGAGTTCTTCAGGTGGTTTAACAAGGATGAGTACGCCACTTGTGAGCATAAAATCGGACACGCCACCAAGTGGTACTTCGACTCAAAATGGGACACCCGCTTCAGGTGGAAATGTTAATGGTTTGAGTAACAATGCGAAACCGTTTAATAATTCCTCGCCTAAAAAAAGTGGTTCAGGTAATTTAACCGAGGGATTCAGCGCGCTTACGCCGGACCGCATGAGATTTAAGAAAAACGTTATTCTCGAAGCGGAAAATTGTGTTTGCAAGGTAAACGAGTTGCAAATTTCGTTCAAGGAAATAAACGAAACGAATTCCTCTGTTTCGCCGCTTGCTTCTCAGCAACCTTATGCGAATATGTATCCGAACAATACGGCATCTAACACTGCGAATAACGCCGGAATCGGCACTGCGCCAGGTGGTAATCGAGCAGGAAATTCGTCCAGCCGTTCGTTTCTTGGCGATTCCGCGTCGGCTGGAAACTCCAAATTCGAACTGCTCGGCGACCTTATGCAAATGCAAGTGCAGTTAAAAGGCGAACAGGCGGAAATTTCTCAGATTATTCTAACGAATAAAGATAAGTACGTTACACTTGTTGAGAAAAGTTTGCAAACGAGCCAGGAACCTATAAGCGTGGTCGGAACGAAACTGCGAGTTTGGAATCCTTCCACTGACCGAACGGTACTGCAACTTATCGGCGAACCTAAGAATCCGGCGATTTTTAAAGGACGTGAAATAAAACTTACAGGACTGAATATCCAGGTAAATCAACCGCTGAACACATTTTTATGTGACGGGGGGGGCCAATTGGAGACAACTTTATTACAGTTGGATGACGAAAATTTCGCTTCGTCTTTTAAAGACACGATGTCTGGAAACACTTCCAAAAAGCCAAATACCGTAACCGTAAGTGGTGCGGGAAACAACGGGGCTGTTTTGAACACTGCCGTGAATT
>JBOFQC010000677.1:0-3656 GCA_051660725.1 Thermoguttaceae bacterium | reverse complement strand
AAACCGATCAGCGTGTTTCAAACGCAGTTTGATACCCCCGCCTTGCCAACCAAGCACCGGGTTTTTGTGTTGCAGTGGGAAACAAAGCGGTTAAACGAGCGGATCAATAAACGAATCGACGTGATGTTTGAACAAGGTTTTGAAAATGAGGCCCGAAGTATTTTCGACAAATATTTTTCAGGTAAATATGATGTAATGCAAGCGAAACCGACGGCGTCACAGGCTCTTGGATACCGTGAGTTGTTCGATTATTTTCGCGGTGAATATTCTTTTGCGGAAGTGGTAGAGCTTATTAAAATACACACCCGCCAATTTGCGAAGCGGCAAAGAACCTGGTTCCGGAGTTTGTCGGAATGCGAACCAGTTGAAATAAACGAACCACTTGTGCCGGAAAGAGTTGCGGAAGAAATCCAACGCCGGATATTTAACCCCAGCGGGGTTATGGAATGGTAGAACACGAACGGAACAAGAACGCCAACCCCAGCGGGGGTGCGGAAAGGTTGGACTGAAATAAATGCGAAAAATCAAGGGGTAACCGTTCCTCAACCCCGCTGGGGTTGGAGATTCGAGAAGGAATTGCATGCTACCAATCCGTAACCCCTACCGGGGTAAAGAGTTTACAATAACCGTTACAGTTGTAAATGTTATTTTTTTACAGTTTCAAAATCCTCAACGGGCTCCGGTAAATACCTTATTATTCTCTGCGACTTTGGTGTCAGCGGTACCCAGTTCGCATTGTCGGGACTGAATATTGATAACAGTGAAGAGAACGGTATTGGTGCCCACTGCATTGTTTCAGGCAGATAATAGTCTACACGTTCTTGCTTGTTTCCCAATGCGTTGGTGTTTTGTGTTTCGTCTATTACTATAATTACGAGTCCATTATTGTCTTTTCTGCCTTTATCTTTCTCGATGTCTTCTTTTTTGTCGCCTTTATAATTAAAAGCGCATCCATTTGAATCCAGTTTAAAATACAGAGTGCACCGAATTGGTATATCACTGTTTGGTTTGTAGTTCAGAAGTGGATCGGGTTTGCTGGAATCAATTCTCGGCCTGGTTTTACTTGGAGATTGCGTAAGTGACAGTACGTCAATTACCTGGCACAAGAGTTCTTTTTGTACTCGTGACGGACTGGGCTTGATATCCGCCTGTTTAACATTTTCCTGTTCTGATTTGGGTATCATTGCGAACCAGCCGTCTGCCGAGCGAATTTGGTATTCGCCGTTTGTCAGGCGAAACTCGGAAACGTCAATACCCAGATCTATTTTTCCTGTTGCTTTGTATTCAGTCAGATAACTGGCAATTGACGTCAAATCGGCGTCAAAAATACCGGTGTCTTCAATGAAAATATACCACGTTCCAGCTTTGCATGAGTAGGCACGGATGCGTCCTTGAAAAAGTGCCTCTTCACCGAGAACAGAGAAGCTGGGTAGAAATAGAGCTAAAAACTTTGTAGGAATCTTCGTCGCACGGGTGTCGAGAATAATTTCAATTGTGGAAGCGGCACCGTTTTCGTCTTTCAGGTTCGCTTTTTCAGCGGTTGTTTTTTTAATAGTGAGCCGAACAGGTTCTGCAAGTAAATCATCTTCGGAGCCACGAATCACGAAAGAGGAGTCCAGTCTGCAAACGTCTTCTTTGCGTAGAAACTGGCCACTTAGCATTGTGAGGCGGAACTCGGTGGTTGGTGTTGGATTGGATACTTGGATGTCGACTTCGTTTACGACAAATGAGCCGAAAAGATTGGAAGAGCTTGTATCTTTTCCAAAAAAATCCAAAATTTTTCTCGAAAGTGAGAATAAATTCTGCGTTTTTTCTGTCGGATCAAGTGAAATTATTACTTTTGGCGCGTTAAAAATCTGTTCTCCGCGATTAACAACCGATGAAAACAGTGTGTAAATGCCGAATAGATTGGAAAAGCCCGAAAAAATCGAGTTCCCGGTATTTTGCTTCGTTTGGGACGCAGAAGAAGTATCAGCATCACCGGGCAACTCGGAATTTGCCAGGATTTCATACTTTTCGAGGCTGGATTTTGCAACTCTGCGGGAAAACTCCGGACAGTAAATGATCGGTTTGCCGGTTCTCGGATTGGTCTTTACAACGTCAATATACTTGACTACGTTTGGCGTGGGATATATAACGGCTCCTATATTGAACTCCCAACCAGTTGCGTCCTGAATTTGGTGTTTCTCGACGTTAACCGCAATTGGAAGTTTGCGTACCGCAACCGCACCGAGTAGAATTAATGTAATTCCCGGTCCGAGAAGCAAAAAAAGCAGGACGGTTATTTTACGTCGAGTAATGTCGTACATTGTGTTTTCGTCAATAATTTACCGTGCGCAGTTATTGAACTGCAGTTTTCCTTGCTTTACCCTACGGGAAAAGCAAGAGTTTACAAAGCGAGTAAACTGCAACATATTGACAAAGAGCATAATAGTAATCAGGCTAATAAAAATCAATAGGAAAAATGACTAACGGCGAACACACGCAGCAAGGATACGTTGATTTTCCAGTGATACAGTATAATTTCTGGCCGATATGGGAAAGAAAGATTACTGCTTTGCTGATAATAATTGCAGTTTGCGCTATGACGCAGGTCGTGTATTCATTATCCGGCAAGTTACATTTGGCCCTTTTTGCTTCAGCGTTTCTTTTGATGAGTGTTTGGCAGCTTTTTGTGCCGATTCACGTTGAAGTGAACACTGACGGAATCACCCGGTTCATGTTGGGACGAAAAAGAAAATTTTCCTGGCAGGAAATTCGTAATTACGTCTTTCAGCCGGAAGGTGTGTTGATTCTGCCCAATCAGGTGCGGTTTCCACTTGACGCATTTCGGGGTATATTTATTCCGATTCCGCCACAATATTGTTCAGCCATTCGTCAGCGTTTTGGTTTCTTTGTAGATCACTGAGTTTTCTTAAACTTTTCTTAATTGCGCCAGAAAAAACTCAAGTAAAAAAAATGCGTTTCCGATATTCCTAGAGCGGAGTACGTCTGTAACTGCGCAATTCTCCAAACCATACCGTAAAACGGTATTTTTGTACGCTTCGCGGAAAGTGTTCCACCTCCCTTTGGTCGGCTCATTTTCCGTGGTGTCGTTGGTTGGGAAAGATAACCTTCTCTTTTTCCCCACATTTGAAAGGTAACTTTGTTGCCGTTGAACAGTGTATATGCTGATCCATTCAGCAGAAATTATTTGATGATCGAGTCGTTTTTTGGCCTTACACGCCGCCCATTTCTGGCAATTCCTGATGTGAACGCTTATTATCCAAGCGAAGGAATGGAGTCTGCGCAGCAAAATGTTAAACGCTGCTTGCGACGCGGTGAAGGTATTTCACTCACTTTCGGCGGACGCGGAATCGGAAAATCGTTGCTATTACGGCTCGTAGCTCAAGTGTTTCAAATGGAGTACGCTGCCGTTTATATCTCGAATCATCGACTGAAAACCCCAAAAGCTCTTTTGCAGCAAGTGCTTTTCGAGTTGAACCAGCCATTTTGTGGTTCCGATGAAAACGAGCTGCGACTTCTACTTTATGACCATTTGCGGCACGCTTCGTATCCCGGCGTTGTTTTGTTAATTGACGAAGCTCAAACGCTTGGTTTTAACGTGTTCGAGGAACTTAGGATCATGCTCAATTTCGACAACGGAGCAGCACCGA
>JBOFQC010000676.1:0-2294 GCA_051660725.1 Thermoguttaceae bacterium | reverse complement strand
GCAAGAGTTAAAAAACCCGATTTAAATGGCACTATCTTGCCGTCCCAGGATCTCGCTCCTTCAGGAAACATGAGCACCATTTCACCATTTTTCAGGCGTTTTATAGTTTCTTTTATCCCCTCGTAGCCGATTCCCTCGTTGTCTAGTGGAATTGCGTCAAAAGAGTCAATCAGCCACGCAAACGGCTTGAATTTGAACAAGGTTTTTCTCGCAAGATAATTTATCCGCCTGAAAATTCCGCAGCCGATCAGAGGTGGGTCGTAATGCGATTGGTGATTAGAAACAATAAGCACACCACCTGAAGCCGGTATGTTTGCCTGCCCAAAATATCTTGTCGAATATAATATTTGAAAATATAGGCGTACTATTTCCCGACAAACTGCGTAAGTCACGCGACCAAACCAAGTTATTTTACGTACGGATGATGTTCTTGCCATTAAAAAAAGTAATCTGATGAACAAACGGGATTGGAGTCGCTAAATCCACTCGCAAGCGCCTGTAATTCTAACGTCTAACGTCTAATATCTAACGTCTTGCATCTTACGTCTCACAAATCATTTTTCACTGATAATAATTTTCTTGCCGCTAAGTTTATATTTACAATTTATTGGGTCAAGAACGGCTTTCATAAGTTGGTCGAAAGTCGCGTTCTTTAATTCGAAACTTATTCGTTTATTCAACGTTGCTTGATTAATGCCGGAATCAATTTCAAGCGTAAAATCCAATGTATTTGAAAAAGAATTAAGCAGATCATTCGCCGCCTGATCCTTCACCTCAATTGTAAATCGGCGTTTTGAAAGTGGTGTACTGGAACTTTTTCCTTGTTTATCTGAACCAGAACCAGAGCTTGTCTTAGTAGCAAAATTATCTTGATTACGGCTTTTATTTGCCTCTTCCACATTTTTCGGACCTGTCAAACCACTCGGAAAATCAACTTTTTGCGATAATTTAGCCGTAACTTCATCCAAATTGCCCGGAATCGGTTCAATACGTATAGAATTTGAATCCGCAGAAAAAGTATACGTCAAATCGAATCCAAACAATAATAACGTAAACACTTCGCAACAACTCAGGCTCGGCAAATCCAACTCGTCCAAAAGATCATGCGGTACGGCTTCGATATTTTCTATGCGAATTCCAGCATTTTTTGCCACTTTTTGCAAAACTTCTTGCGGCGTATCCAATTTATTTGTTTTTAATGGGATACTTTTAAATATATTAGCTGTTTTTCTGCTATTCCCACCACCAGAAATCGTCTCCGCTTGCTGATAATATGCAGGAAATTGACACGCAACAATTAGCTGAACTCTAAAAAAACGCAATTCTTCCCCTTTTGGAACGAAATACGCACTTTGACCAAGATTAACAAAGCTGCAATTCAAGGATTTTGCAATATCCTGAAAAACTTTTTCAACTGTAATTCCAGAAGCAGAAAAAGTAACTTCGGTTCCGGGATCTATACGGCGATCAAGAAAAAAACCAAGTTTTTGAGAATTTGCGAACTGAGTAAGCGTTTTTCTCAGTTCGCCGCCACTAAAATTCACATTTACGTTATTTTGCCACTGGGAAGAAATTGGCGAAAACTGTCTACCAAGAGAAAAATTCATGTCCGCAGACGGAATTTTATCAGGTACATTTCCGCCACGCTGGGCAAAAAGCAAACCCGTAAACACCAAAATAACGATTGGAACGAAAATAATGTGTCGCATAACTCAGAATTTTTCAGTTTTATCCACAGCAACTGCAACCGCAACCCTGTTTTTTCGTTTTCTGAATTAACTCAACCGGCGCACCGTCGTGATCAATGAAAGCACAGTGAACACCCGGCATTGCCTCAAACGGTTCGACAATTATTTTCGCTCCGCGTATCGCAGCCTCTAGGTTCTCAACTTCAAACGCGACGTGCGAAACTTTTTGAATCAATTCCGGCATTGGACTTCCGGATTCGAACTTCAACCATTCAACTCCGTAAGGATCACTTCCTGGATCGGTGATATGCACTTTGGCCGCTTCTACAAAACTCGACCAATTTTTTTCGTCTGTTGTTGGAATTCCAATGTGATCATATTGCATTTGTGTTTTCTCCTTGTTTTTTAATCCAAAAGTAGAGGCAATTTATAATAAATACCTCAAATACATTTTATACGTATTCGCATTCTACTATAAATCGACAACGAAGAAAACACAGCAAAAAAATTTTTATTCGGGTTTTACCCACGCTTCGAGGTAACGAGCCAATTGGTGAACGTCACTTCCGACTGAAATCGGACGCTCGTAAGCGCGAAGCCGATTAT
>JBOFQC010000675.1:0-2980 GCA_051660725.1 Thermoguttaceae bacterium | reverse complement strand
CGCCAATCCGTTGACTGTGCGTTCCACTCGGAGTCGAAAATTTTGATATTCGGATTCTTCGATTTCGCAATTATTTTTTGGAGCTGGCGGAAATAGTCGCCGATTTTTTCCGGTCCGTCAGCGAACCGGTTCGGGTCGTCGTATTGGTGAAAACTCAGATAATCGAATAAGTCGCCGATTTCTTCGATCAGCGGCTGGTCCCACGGAAGACGCGGCCCGTAATGCGTGCCGGAGACAATGATTTTTATTGACGGATCAACTTTTTTCATTGCGGCAACCATTTTTCGAACCATTTCGATGTATTCCTGAACAGTAACGCCGCCTTGCACTTCGTTGTCGATTTCCCAATATTTCACCTTATACGGGGCCGGGTGACCGTTTTCTGCACGTAGTTTGCCCCATTTCGTGCTTGTCGAACCGTTGCAGTATTCGACCCAGTCGGCAGCTTCTTGCGGCCAATCAACATTTGCGAGTTCCGGGTTCCGGTTCTTGTTCCAGCCGGGTGTTCCCGCATTTACGACAATTATCGGTTCGGAGCCAACACGGTGACAGAGTTCGATGAATTCGTCGGTGCCGAGCGAGTTTACTTCGCGGTCATCCCAAATCGAAAACGGATACGGCACCCGATCTTCCTGCGGTCCGATACCTGATTTCCAGCGGTAAGCGGATGCAAAACAGCCGCCGGGCCAACGAATTGTCGGCGGGGCAAGCTCCGCAATTGCGTTTAACAGGTCGGGGCGAAAGCCGCCGAACTTCTCTTTCCAACTTTTCGGCATGACGCTCACCTGGTCAATGCAGATACTTGAAGTTTCACCTTTTTGTGACTCCATATATATTTGTAACAGCGCATCGTCCGTATCTTTGTCAACAGGAATTTCATAAGTAAGTTGTTGCCAACCTTCAGGGTATCCCATTGAAGACGCTAATCCGCGTTTTCTTCCGTCATAAAGAAAATGTGCGCCTAATGGCATTGGCGGACGTTCTTCAAAAAGCGGATTATATTTATACCAGAACGAAAGGACGTAAGTTTCACCTTTTTTTAGTGAAAAACCTTTTTGTTGAATACCACCTTCTCCGTCAACGATTAGAACACGTTGGTAATTTTCGCCGTTTTTGGCGTCGCCGGTTTCTAAAAACGCTTTCGCATCGCCGAAAGTTTCCCAATGTTTGCTGGCGGTTTCGTCTGCGACAAATTGCGGTGTCCCCTCATGAAGCGTTTTTCCGTCAAGCGATTCGACTTTTAAGTTTCGGAATTCCGCTTGGGTTTCCCAAGTGCCGACGCCGACTTGGCCGGTTCGGTGTCCGGTTTCGTCGGTTTGTTCGAAAATCTTTTCGTCGTCAAGGAAAACCGTGATTTTCGCACCTTCGCAGCGTACTTTTATTTTGTACCACTTGTCGGTGTCAATTTTGCCGTCGATCATTCTTCCAAGTGCACTTTGACGCCCTTGCCCGGCAATACGGCGTTCAATGCCGTGTTGACGGTTACCCCAACCACCGAGGTTGATCCAGTAAAATTCGTCTTTGTTTTTTGCACGGAACAAAATCAAAAAACCTTCTGCGCCGCCGGTTTTTTTGGCGTCAACGGTGAATTCGTAATCGCCCCAGTTTTCGTCGCCGAACACGAGCCGTTGGTCGGCACCGTTTCCGAGTTGGGCAATGACGCCGCCGTTTTCGTCGGAGATTTTTTTCCACTGCCCGGCGTTGTTGTCTTCAAAAGAGCGGTTCCAGACGAGTTCGCCCCAGAGTCCGCCGTTTACGGAATGGTAAATGTGTTCCAGAAACTGGCCGTAAACTTTTTCGTCGATTCGGTTCAACACTTTATCCGGGTTGACTTTAAGGTTTACCTCCTCAGCCTTGAGAAACGGCGTCAAAAGAAACAACGTTACTGTTAGAATAAGCAATTTTCGCATAATTAATACTTTGTAAAGGGTGGGGGTGATAATGAATTTGTTTTACAGATTCGCTGAAACGTACAAATTCAAAATGGTTATAATTTTTTATTTTTTCTCTTGAAGTTTCTTTAAAACTTCCGGCTTAACTTTGAAAATCGTGCCGTGTCTCGTATCAGAAGGGAACGAAATCTTGTCGGTTATATTCTCCCACGTTTTCAAATCTTTAGAGCGGACAGCCCCGTAATGGCCTTTGGAATAGCAGTCATAATACACGTACCACCAATCACCGATTTTAATTGCGCTAGGACCTTCAATCCAGTTCGTGTGACCGATTTCCATTTGCGGAGTAAACGGGCCCGTGGGTGAGTCGCCGGTTGCGAGGTGAATCGATTTCTTCGGCTCGGGCTTCAATGTTTCGTCTTTGTAAAATAGCAAATATTTATCTCCCTCTTTTGCCAAAAACGAGTCGATTACGTTGTGGCCGGGGTCGAAAAATAATTTGGTCGGCGAAAAGGTTTCGAAATCTTTTGTCGACACGTAATATTGGCGGTGATTGTAATTGTCTTCGCTACCAATGCCGGGAAATTTGTCGACAACCGTTGACGCCCAGAAAATGTAATAAGTTTTGCTCGGTTCGTCATAAAATATTTCCGGAGCCCAGCAGTTACGCGTTTTCGGATCGTTTTCCATTACCGGAATCATTTTCTGCGGCGACCAGTTTATCAGGTCTTTGGAGGAAGCGTACCCAATTCCCGGTTGCGTCCAGGAAATCGTCCAAACCATGTGAAACGTACCGTCTGGAGCTTGGACAATACTCGGATCACGCATCAACTTGTGTTCGCCAACGGTTGGTGCCAAAAAGGATTTGCCGTTGTTCAGTGGTTCCCATTTATACCCGTCTTCGCTCCAGCTGAGATGCAAACCGTCTTCGCCGTTGTTGATGAAATACGACATTACGTAACACGGTTTGTTGTGACTTGACTCAACATCTTCCGCCGCTTGAGCTTCCGAAAGCGTGAGAAAAGAAGTCATCAAAAGAAACCCGAAACTAGCTGAAAGAATCAATTTTTTTATCATAATACTTTGGG
>JBOFQC010000674.1:0-3360 GCA_051660725.1 Thermoguttaceae bacterium | reverse complement strand
AGTGATAGGTTATAAGTGATAGGTGATAGACACGAATCCATGGTCATCAGGATAATTTTGCATGTTAGCCGCCGAGCCCTGCTCGGCGTAGCACCCCGGAGCAGGGCTCCGGGGCTAACTGAGATGAAAAAATTTACGCAAAATATCTGGTGGGCTGTAGCATCTTCTGTATTTGTGTGTCTACTGTTGATTGAGGAACTCCCAGGCCGGCGTCAAGTTCTTCAATTGCTTTATCGAGAATCGCATCTTCTTCAGGCGTGTGGACATATATATCTTCAGATGTAGCTTTGACATAAAGCCAAGTATTCGATTCGTTTACGTTTTTTTCAACAATTGACATTATATACCTCAATATTTGAAGAAAAATTTGATAAAAATCTACTTTCCGTATTTTTCGTCGCCGCTGTCACGTTTGCGGAAAACAAGTCGTATCGGCACTTCGCCGAAATGTAATTCGTCCCGCAGCACGCCGAGCAGGTACCGCTGATACGGTGCCGAAATGGCGTCAGGCATATTGCAAAACAGCAAAATCGTCGGCGGTGCCACATCCGCCTGGGTGGCGTAATATATTTTCACAGCACGGTGATAATGCAACGGCGGCGGATTGTATTCGACTGCCGCGGTAATCAATTTGTTCAACTTCGCCGTTGAAACACGACTTAACGATTGGTTGTAAATCATCGTCGCGTGGTTCATTAACATCTTAATATTCTTACCGGTTTTACCCGTGATGAACGCAATTGGCACGTGCCACATATTCGGAAACGTTTCGCGTAAATACTCCGCCCAACGTTCAGTCGGCATCTCGTTAACCATTAGGTCCCATTTGTTTACGACGAAAATGCACGGCTTGTATTCTCGCTCAATGAGTCCGACAAGCTGCATGTCAACTTTGTTGATCTGCTGTGCCGCCTCAAAAAACACTAGCACCACATCCGCTTGGTGAATGCTCCGTTCCGCACGGACCGTACTGTAATACTCCAAGTCGGTTTTGACACCACGACTTCGCTGGAATCCGGGGGTGTCAATTGCAATAAATGTTTTTCCGTCCATTTCGAACCGGACGTCAATACTGTCACGCGTGGTGCCAGGTATCGGACTTGCAATCACACGTTGCTCTTTCGTAAGCGAATTAATAAACGTGCTTTTACCGGCGTTGCGGTGACCGACAATTGCAATCTTCATAACCGGTTCTTCCGCTTCGGTTTCGGTGTCATCGTCGTTCTGTGTCGCAAACGCACCGTTCTGTTCCAATGTCGATTCCAACACTTGTGTAAGCGTTGAACGGCCACGTTTATGTTGTGCGCTGACAGGAACCACCCCCCAACCGAACTTGTGGAACGTTTCCGCTTTCCACTCATCCTGATCGTTGTCCGCCTTATTTGCGACCAACAGAATCGGACACGGCAAACGCCTTAACCGCTCGGCAACTATTTCGTCCGCCGAAGTGATACCGTCACGTGCGTCAACGACGAACAGAATGAGATCAGCCGTTTGAATCGCCAGCTGAATCTGCTGTTCGACGTCATCTGAAAGGTCGTCAACGTCAACGACCCCCATACCGCCGGTGTCGGTAAGCTCGATAAGTCTCGCACGTTCTTCGGCAAAATCTGTTTCGAGCAGTTTTTTCGCTTTTCGGGACGAAATCTTCCTGTCCGGCGAAATTTCACGTTTCTCGTTCGGATTCAGATCAATTATATGCGAAATTCGGTCGCGCGTAACCCCAGCCGTTGGATCGACTATTGAAAGCCGTTCGCCAATAAGCCAATTAAATAAACTCGATTTGCCGACGTTTGGACGGCCTACAATTGCAACCTGTGGTATCGACATTAAATTAAGTGATAAGGTTATAGGTGAGCAGGTAATATGTGCGGAATAATACCTTTAAGCGTATATTCTGTTAATCTGTAACTTTAAAGAAAGTTATACTCATCGGATATTTCCACAGAACTCCATTGTTCGCTTTTACGGCCCCCATAACTGGAAATACAATTCCAAGGATTACTAACGTAATAAGCATTGGGATGCCAATAAGTATTAATATGAGCACCGCCGAAACTATTATGTAAATTACTTCGCTTATTATCCAGTTTAAAATAACTCGTCCGTGAAGATCGACTTCGTGATTCTTATCTTTGTTCAAAGCCCACATCACAATTGGACAAACTATTCCTGCTGAAGGAAAAATATTTAACAATTGCGATAGGTGCATCAGCATATTGTAAGTGTTCGTCTCCATTCCCCAAATGAGTGCTGTTTCTTGTGGTGTTACACCGGTATAACCAGTAGATTCTGATTGATCTCCGAAATTATCCTGATTCAAATTTTGCTCACTCATGATTGCTTGTTGAAAAAATTAATGGCGGGATGTAAAAAAATCAATTTACGACAATAATCAACACAAAAAGAGCCGGGGACGAAGCAACGCGAAGTCCCCGGGTAAAAATCTCTTTCAAAACAGAAACTACTTTTCTACGTGCTGCGGAGCGATTTGCAGCTCTTCATAGCTCGGAAGTTTCGGGAACGGTGCATGTGGTTCGGCTTGATACCAGAACCCGACACTCGCGATATCATCTTCAAGCGGCAAATAACGCCCTGAACCATCTTGATACCAACCGAGTGCTTGCATCGTTACTTTAAGGTCTTCATCAAACCTAACCGGGTCGGTGATATGCCAACGGTATAAACCGAATCGTTGCCCGACTTTATAACAAACGTCATTTGGCAAAACCTGAACCAATCCAGCGTAAGGCGTACTGAATTCGCGGTACAAGCCGTTTCTGTCAAAGTTGTACGAACCGCAGAAATAGTCTTCTGTACCCGTACCGGCAATTGTCGGAAAATCCTTGTCGCCGTCCATGAAAAATTTTATTTCGCCTTCACCCCACCAACCGGGACTGCGAACTTCCCAGGCCATGTAGGTTCCGACGTAGTGGCCTTTGCCTTTGACACCATCAAGAATGGTGTACACTTCTTTCGGCTCCAGTTTCGAGACGCGACGATATTGAGCGTGCAGATACGCTGCGTCTTCCGGCACTTCGCCGAGTACGTAATTGATCTGGTAGTAGATCACGATATCACGTTCTTCGAGGTTTTCAATTGTCACTTTCGCTTTTTTGCGGAACGGCATATTCCAATAGCAGTTGAACGCGCTGCCCGGATTAACGTTTACCATGAGCGAATTATTTTGGCAATATTCCTGCCAGCCGCAAGTGAAGAAGTCGGCGAGCGGGCACTCAATTGACGGGGTTTCCTCACCGTCCCAATAGAAACGGATAATCATGCTTCGGGTCTTGTTAAGCGGAGCCGGTGTCAACCATATCTGTTGAATGGCACCACTTCCTTCAATTTCGCCGAGAG
>JBOFQC010000673.1:0-6541 GCA_051660725.1 Thermoguttaceae bacterium | reverse complement strand
GGAACAACTTCGACGCGACAAGCTGGAAGCTCGATTTTTACACCGCCAAATGCCAAAGCGTCAGCAAAGAAAAAAACGACGCCTGCAGCAAGTAACGCAAAAAAGACGCGTGTTGTCAGCACTGATTCAGCTCATAACGGTGCATCACGGCCGCTTTTTACCAAGCATCGGTTGCAAAAAATTCTTGCCGTTGCCGGGTTCGGAAGTCGTCGTGCATGTGAAGAATTGATAACAACCGGACGTGTAGAAGTTGACAGACACGTGGTTACCAAACTTGGTACCTGCGTTGACCCGACAAGTTGCGAGATTCGGGTTGACGGTCAGGCGTTGAGAAAATCCCGTCCGGTATACATTGCACTTTACAAGCCGAAAGGTTTTCTTTGTACGCATCAGGACCCCAAAGGGCGTCGCCGTGTAATTGATCTCGTGCCGGAATCTTTTGGACGTCTGTTTTCTGTCGGAAGACTCGATTTGAACAGCGAAGGATTAATTATTCTCACAAATGACGGTGCGTTAGCTGAACGGCTGACGCATCCAAGATTTGAGGTGCCAAAAGTTTACAGGGTGCAAGTAAGCGGAACAGTTGAGCGGAAAACAATTGAGCAGCTTAAAAAAGGAATCTACTTTGCCGAAGGGTTTGCAAAAGCCGAGGATGTCGAAGTAAAAGGGTATCACAAACTGAGTACTTTCCTTGAAATCACGCTTCGTGAAGGTAAGAACCGCGAAATTCGCCGCTTAATGGCAAACGTCGGTCACAAAGTCATGACGCTGCTGCGTTACTCAATTGGCCCGATAAAAATCGGCAAAATGTTACCCGGCGATTACCGTGTATTGACGCATCGTGAAGTTTCCGCTTTGTACACCGTCGCGGATAAACATTTTGAGTAGCGGTAAAATGCCGTAACCGTTAACGAAAGAATTTAGGAGAAAGGTGAGCAGGGGACCTGCCGTCCAGGCAATACGCTTAGCGTTCAGTGAAACGCCTTCCGTTGGTCGGCTCGTAATTTATTAGTGATTCGAAATTATCTGAAGTCCATCTCCTAGCTCCCAACTCCTATCTCCTAACTCCTAACTCCTTAAAAAACCCGTGAACGCATTCAAAAATGTTGCGTAAAACTATTTCCCCCTGAAAAGTGCGTAGCCGAGCATGTTTTTCGGCGACGTGATTTCACCCGGCGTGTCGTCTTGCTTCATAACGTTCAGGTACGAGCCAAAAAATGCGTCGCATGAGTCGGCGTGATGTACCAACATTGCTTCTAAAGACATCGGAGGTTTAGCGGCACCCCAATCAGCGAAACGCTGATGCGAAATAATAATGTGTTCAAGATGCAAAAGCGTTTTGGGATCAAGTTCAATTACTTTCGCATTATCTCTTACGATATCACGTCCTAGAATTGAGTGTCCGATCAGATCGCCTTGAATTGTATGATGTGACGTGACCGCGTCGGTTCGCAGTTCCTGAATTTTGCCGATGTCGTGCAGAATTGCGCCGGAAACGACTAACGGTTTCGAAAACGGAACCGGCATCTTGGAATAACTTGCCAGAAAATGGTCCGCAAGCGCAACGGCTATTTTAGTTACGGATAACGTGTGTTCGAGCAGGCCGCCGGCAAAAGCGTGGTGATGATGTCGCGCCGCAGCCGTTTCGAGTATTGCTTGCCTGTTTTCTTTGAAAATTCGAGTGATGAGATTCAGGAGTTTTCCTTTACCGACATTCAATTTCGCTATTGCCAGAATTTCGTCGTACATTGCGTCCGGCTCGAATTTTGAACTCGGTCTGCAAAGGCTCGGATCGAATCCGTCCTGTTTGTCTTGTTCGGTAACTTCACGAATTCTTCGCACTTCGAGTTGCAGTCCGTACTGCGGCGTACTGCGTAGAATAGCTCGAATTTTGTAGAAGTTGCCCGGCGTCCAATTTTTTTGACAATCTTCGAACAGAGCGGAATCGGGCCAGATCGGCACCGTTGGAATTTCGCGGTTTGAATCACGAAAAACCGTTTTGTAAAACGACTTGCCGGACTTGGCATGAATCAGCTCTTTTTCGGTGAGCAGGGCAAAAGCGTCGGCTTCTTCGCCCACTTCCATTTCCGAGAGCAGCACGATTAATGTACTGGAAATCATTTTTTCAAATTAATACTGAGCCAAATAAGATTTGGCAATTTTATTCGGACGCTATTACTAAAACAGCGATTCCGTTTTTACTGTGTCTCATCGGACTTCTCTTGTTGGCCATTAATATAATCATCCAGTAATTCTTTTTCGTTTGGCACAGTAATAGTTGGAAACACATACATAGGTACGACATGTGCAGTTCTTTCGTTTGTTATTACATCTTCAATTTGTATTAAAACTGCATAAATACTTGGCTGATGTACCGAAAAAAACATCAATGCATTGATGTCACCATTCGGATCAGACTTCAATATTGTCTTTTTATCAAGAGTCAGCTGGGTTCTTTTTAATGGTCCCGCTGAATTCATATCAAATAACAAAGCACTAAAATGAAATTCTGGCGTACCATCTTCATTTTGGGGAGTATTGCATCTTAAAACAACATTTAATAACAAAGTCTCTCCGGCAAAAAATATATTTGACTTATTTCTTGTGAAAAACGATCTATTCTTATTAACGGTACCAAGTGAATTCGAGGCTTTATCTTTAATCTTCAATATTTGCGTGTTTCTAATTCCAAAATCTGACTTATCCTTAATTGTTATCTTTTTTGAAGGTTTAACCTGAACTACACGATGTTCTTCGTCTTCCCCTGAAACGAGAGTAACATCTTCACATAAAGTGTATTCACCTGGTTCTATGTTTTCTGGTATATAAAAACTACTTGAAATGTAGAACGGTTTATCTTGATTCGCACTTCCAATATGTTTACACTTTGACGAACGAGTCACTAATGTTTCGCCTTTATTATTACACAAAGAATACCTATGAGTTAGAGTAAATTTTTCTATTTTCGCGTATTCCGCAGGCATTTTCAAGTAATAGAATTGAGTACTACCTGCGTAAGAAATACTTTGACTGATTTCCATGAACATTCCCGATAAAAAAATTATTTCGGGGGTATTTGAAGGTCGTTCATCATCTAACGTCATTTTCATATCATATCCATCCACATCTTCTTGTACCTCGATAGGAGGATGAACGCAAAATTTCGAAAGTTTTGCTGCTGTTTTTCCCGTTGGTATATCGCGAATCGAGACAAATACCATGTACCTACCACTTTGCGACATTTCAATTTCCAGAGTTCCATTATACACATCATTTTTGTCATCGTATTTAAAACTAAATTCGCAAATGTTGCCCAAATCAATAGGAGGGACTTTACCACACTCTGGATACATAGTCAAAATAATTTCCGTATTTGGGTCGTCTACATCCCGATTAGGCGGCAATCCATGCACTGTAAAGCTTAATTTTGTAGGTTCGCCAACTGTGAACATATTTGAATGTATATATTCCCCATCATCAGAAACATCACCCTTTAAATAAAAATGAGATATTCCGAAATCCTGATTGTCATGAATTACAATCTGCTTTGTTACTGCTTGTGTTTTATCAAATTTTTCTGAAGCATCACAAATATTGACATATAGTGTATAATTTCCTGACGGCGCATCGCGAGGAATAGGAACTTCGGACAACAGAAAAAGTGGTTCGTCTTTAATAGCTACGCCCGAAAAGTTTATCGGTTTTTCGGAATAATCAAGAACTTTGTCGCCGTTGTAAAGCGAATATGTTAATTTAATGTCGAATCTATCATCATTAATAAAACGAGTATTCAGCAGGTAAGACATGAAAAAAATGGATTCGCCAGGATAAAATTCATTACCTGTGTATCCATCCCCGGAATTACCATTCGTGAAAAAAATCCCAAACGGTTCTTCACTATTTGCTGGAGGAATGGCATTAGCCTCTTGAGCGACACACAACGGCAAGACAGTAGCAGCGAGAAACAATGCGGAAATCATTCGTAAATAAAATCTATTCATGTTTTTTCTCCAAGAAGCAATAATGTACTAAAAAGCCACACAACAGTACTGCGAAACCACAATATACGCAATTTCCCAATTTAGGTCAATTCCGTTTTGCGATTGTAAAGTATTGCGCTTTATGAAGATAAACGTCGTGCCGAATTGCTGCCAGCCCGGCGAAACGACGCCTTATGAATATTTACTGACTTTTATTGAATAAATTTTTTTATTACTTACCAATTACAGCTTCTATTTTTCCGTTTTCAGATGTTTTTCATTTGCTTTCAGGATGAATTTGACGATTTGTGTCGGGTCTTTCAGACTGTGTGGGTGATGACCGACACCTGGTTTTTCGATCAATTCAATGGGGGCGTCAAGTTTTTTGTATTTGTCGGCAAAAATCAACGTGTTTTCGTCGTGTGGAACCACTTCGTCGGCGTCGCCGTATACGATTAAGACCGGCACCTTTTCTTTTGCCAACGGTTCAAGTGCGTCGACTGGATTGCCTTTGAATGCCATTGCTTCTTCTTCGGTCAGGTTATAAACCTTCAAAACCTGTTCCCAGTCCCCTTTGCTTCCGACGCCCTTGCCTTTTCCGCCTGGCCAACTTTTGAAGTCGAGAACCGGTGCGTCAATGTAAATGCTGGAAACCGACTTTGGGTTTTCAATTGCCCAACGTAAAGAACAAATTCCGCCGCGGCTCATGCCGAGCAGAACCGGTTTAGGCGAAAATTTATGTTTCTCGACCAAAAACTTATAAAACGTGTTTCGTTCTTTTATCATCTGCGGCGAACCGAGCAGATCGCTGCACTCAACGAAAGCGATGTGGTAACCGCGTTTTAATAGCTCGATTTCCGTTTGCGGTTCGTGTCCCCAGAAAACAGCACGCCAAACCCACGGGTTTCCGTCCGCTGCCGTTTTCGGCGTAACAACTTTACACGGACGCTCTTCTATTTTGAAATCGTAGCAGTCGAAACCGTTCCAATCTGATTTCGTACCGGGAAACGACTGAGAATTTTCTTGTGCCAACACTGACGAAATTGCCAGCGCAAACGAAATTGTCGTTAAAAAAGAAAATAACACAAAAGCAAATCGGGATTTTTTCATAAGCTTGCCATTAATCTTTTCAATTATTTCATATTTTCCTGTTAAAAACTTCGGGAACATGTTGTACTGCACATCGCCAGTATGTCGCAGAAAGTAAATTGTAGTCTCAACTTCCTGCCAAATCAAGGGGAAAAGGAGTTTAACAAATAACGGTTAACGGTTGGGTACTGTAAAATACATTTACCCAAAAAATTTTACTGAACCCTTAACGGTTCCAATAACAGTTGTGATTTGTACCGGTTGTAAACCTCTTGGAATAACGTTAAAATCAAAAGTAAGTTGTTTTCTCGTTTACATTCACGTACATTCACATAAGAAATTAACCGTTGGAGTTGAAATTTGTCAGATTTTTTAAATATTTCAGGCAAGAAATTCTTGATATTTGGGGTCGCGAACAAAAAAAGCGTTGCTTTCCACATTGCGAAAATGCTGATTGAACAGGGTGGACGGTGCGTGTTCGTGGTTCGTGACGAGTCCGTTAAGGAAAAAGTCGCTCCTCTTTTTCCCGGAAGCGAAGTTTACAGCTGTAATGTCGAAAACGAAGAAGAAATAACAATTCTCCGCAAAAACATTGATTCGGCGAATATTAACGGTGAAAAATTCAACGGTTTGGTCCACTCAATTGCGTTTGCGAACTTCAGCGAAGGGTTAAAACCGTTTCACGAGACGAAAAAGGCCGATTTTCTGCAAGCAATTGATATTTCATGTTATTCGTTAATAGCAGTCAGTCGGGCATTTGCGGATTTGCTGGAAAGGGACGCTTCAGTTGTCACGATTTCAATTTCAACAACACAAATGGCAAGCGAAAACTACGGATACATGGGGCCGGTAAAGGCGGCTCTTGATTCGACAATTACGTTTTTGACGAAATCGTTCAGCAATTTCTCGGAAATACGTTTCAACGCTGTTGCTCCGGGGCTGTTAAAAACCGCAGCGTCTGCCGGCATACCTGGTTATTTCGACTCGTACCTTTTTGCCGAAAAAGCGATTCCCCGTAAACGTGCAGTCGCAACTGATGAAGCTGCCGCTACTGCCGTTTTCCTGCTCAGCTCCCGCTCAAGTGGTATTTGTTCGCAAAAAATAATCGTCGACGCCGGAATGAGCTCCAACTATTTTGATAAAGAAATTATTCAAGGACTTAATCATTGAGTTGGCATAAGAAAAGTAATTACAGGCATTTGTAGCCGTTCACGGCAGGAGTTAGGAGATAGATAATTTCGAATCACCTGTTCACCTGTTCACCTGTTCACCTGTTCACCTAAGTTCCTAACTCCTTGCTCCTGATGCCTGACCATTTAACACAACTGGAACTGCAATTAAAGTGGGACCCGAGGCAGGTCGAGGCCGAAGTGGGTAACTGCAACGGTTGCGGTATGTGCCGCTCCAGAAGTGATGATGTACGGATGTGTCCGATGTTTCGCACAATTCCTGACGAAGATGTCACTCCTCGA
>JBOFQC010000672.1:0-2096 GCA_051660725.1 Thermoguttaceae bacterium | reverse complement strand
ATCTTTTGAACTTGCGCCCATTCAATCATGCCGAGCATGGCAATTGCACTTGCTAAAATCACCGACAACCAGATAGCGTTGACAGCACCGTTACGCATGTCGAAAGCGGAAAAAATCTCTTTGGAAATTTGGCCTCCGTCGAGTGGAAAAATTGGAAGCAAGTTCAACAGTCCCCAAAATATTGAAATGAAAAAAATATCCACAAGAAAATAATAAATCGCAGCGCCAAGAAGCGGTGAGATTTTCATAAGTGGCAAAACCAAAAATTTAAAACTTTCCGGATCAATCTGAACAGCAGGGATACGTAATACTTTTGCGAACTCAAAAAATTTAACATCGACATTAACACCACAACATACCAGAGCCGCCATAATACAAGCGGCAAAAGCGAATCCAGCGAACGGTCCCGCCGCGGAAATAGCGATTCTCCCGAGAGTTGTGGGCGTTTTTTTCGTATAGAAGCGGTCATGAATAGTGAGCCCACCCATACCGTAAAGCACGATCCAAGTCCGAGCGCCGAAGTATTTTGACACTACAAGTGCGTGGCCAAGTTCGTGAACAAGTATGGCAATGAATGCCGCTGCCACCCAACATAGTATTAACATCACCCAAACTTGCATGTTCGATGTGTCTGATGGCATACCGAACAATCCCATTATCAACCAAAACAATGGATGAACCCGTACTGGAAGACCGAATATCTTGAAATGCAAATCGTATTCACTGCGTGGCGGTTCTAAAAACATATAATTATTTAATGAGGTGATGGGTGATACGTGAGCAGGTGTTACCTAAAGCCTAACACCTAAAGCCTGATGTCTAATATATCATTTTTACAAGTTAAAATAAGGGCAGGGGTTTTCTGTGCTATTGTTTTACGGTAAAATATTCAATGTCGAGTGGCAGGATTATTTTGCAATAATTGATGTTAGCCGCCGAGGGACCTGCCGTCCAGGCGTAAATCGTTCGGCGTTGCTCCCCGGAGGAACCTGCTGTTCAGGCTTAAATCGCTCCGATGCTAACCAATACTGCTCCGAGACTAACTGCCAGTTCGTACTTTCGTAAAGATCAATAATTTTTTATACTTTTCCAATCGTGGCTCAAAAATACTTATTACCTTGTACATGTGGAGAGTCCGTACCAATTGAAACAACACAAGCTGGTCAAACAGTAACTTGTTCGTGTGGTTTGCAATTGCAGGTACCGACCCTTCTTAAAATAAAAAAACTTCCGGAGTACAAAGAACAGGAAGCAGTTTCAGACTCTGCGTCAAATGTTTCAGACTCTGTGCAAAACACCGGGCCAGTATCACTGCAAAGTGCTTCAGATCAAAAAGCAGTGCTAACGGACGATGAACATAAAACGTCAGTCGCAAAAAAACCTAGCAGAGTAAACAAAAAAGTGTTTTACTCCGGCGTTGTCTTGACGATGTGTGCGATTGTTTTTTTCTTGTATATTCTTTTGGGGACTTATCCAAAACCTCAAAACGTACTAAACAAGCAAGTAATTTACACTTTCGGTGGTAAAACAGCATATCAGGATTCGACGCCGATTCCGTACAGTGAAACGCAGTTTTTCACTATTACCGACAAGTACGTGGATATGCTGTCTCCAATTGATTCGGTCATGTACTGGGAAACGCTTAAACGCGGTCCTGAAATGAGCGAAAATTTCAAAGAAAACTATCAGGCTTTGATTGATACGTATTATATTCACACTTTTGGTGCCGCCATTTTAGTCCTTTTGACAGCCTCGATTATTGTCGCTTCGTTTTTCCTCGGACAGAATAAAACTGTTGGCACCAGAAAAGGTTCCCAATGGTAGTAGGCAAAAGTAAGCGTAAGGAGTAATGAGTTAGGAGATAGGAGGATATTTCGCGTGTTTTTAGGACTTTTTCGCATTTTTCATAAAATGTTTCACTGCATTAATTCGCCAGAAAGACAACGCTTTTGTTAAATTATATTCTGACTCCTAACTCCTATATTCTTCCGTAAACGGCTACTGTTAAAAATTACGTTCAGGTCAATAAATGCCACACGAAAAAACAACTTCAATCCGTTTTCGTTGTCCACGTTGTATGCGTGACCTAAAAGCAA
>JBOFQC010000671.1:0-1512 GCA_051660725.1 Thermoguttaceae bacterium | reverse complement strand
GAACGAAATCAACACGGAACTTGAAACCGCAATTGCAAAAATTCAGGACGCCAGAATACCGGTTTTGGTTCAATCCGTTTTGTTACGTGGAATCAATGACAGTTTCGAAACGCTTTACGAACTGTACGAACGGCTGATAATGCTGCGTGTAATGCCGTACTACCTGCACCAACTTGATCGAGTGGCCGGAGCTGCTCATTTTGAAGTTGCACCGGAAAAAGGCCGAAATCTAGTCGAACAATTGCGCAAAACATTGCCAGGTTATGCGGTTCCGAAATACGTTCGCGAAGTGCCTGACCAACCGTATAAAAAAGATGTGTGACTAAAAGGTGCAGTAAAAGCAATTGCACGTTTGCATGCAGTAAAAAAATAAAAGGTCCAATTCCCTTGCCCTTTCAGGGCGAGGAGTATCTGAAAAAATTTTACCGACCCAAAATAAACAGGAAAAAACAAGCTCTGCTTGACTTCCGAAATCTGAAAATGTAAAATTTCGTCTTCTTAGTAGGTTATTTGGGATCACCGTTAAGTCTGAAATTGAACTCTTTTGAACAAAACATAATGAATTTTATTTTTCCATTTGCGGCTGCGGAAGCAGAAAGTGTTGGCGAAAAAGCAGCAACCGGTTTGGCACCTGAAACAACTGGCATGCTGATTTTGGACGTTTCTGTTTTCTTCGTTTTCGTGTTGTTAGTCGTCGGCATAAGCATTTTCATGAGCCGCCGCGTCAAGGAAGGAAAAGAAAGCGAATCATATTTTCTCGCAGGCCGCGGCCTCGGTTGGTGGCTGATAGGTTTTTCGCTCATTGCCGCTAATATTTCAACCGAACAGTTCGTCGGCATGTCCGGGAACGCAGCCAATTATATCGGACTTGCAATTGCCAGTTACGAATGGCTTGCCGCCGTTACACTGGTGGTTGTCGCGTTTTTCTTCTTACCGCAGCTGCTAAAAAGCGGTGTTTACACTATTCCGGAGTTTCTCGAAAAACGGTATAACAGGTTATCCCGAACAATAATGTCGTTGCTCATGGTTGTGACGCTCATTACCGTTTCGTTCGCTGCAATGGTGTATTCGGGGTCGTTGACCTTTGAAATTCTTTTCAAAGATGTAAAAGCGGGGATTCCGCTCAATTTATACACACTTTCGTACGCAATTGGTTTCGTCGCGGTGATTTACGTCGCTAGCGGTGGTTTGAAAGCATGTGCTTGGGCAGACCTGATTCAAGGATCGTCACTCATTGTCGGCGGCGGTATCATTTTGTACTTCGCCATGAAAATGATCGGAAGCACCGACCCGAGTACGTTGATGACAAACGAAGGGCTTATTTCCCCGGAGATTGCCGGTCAACTCGCCGACAAAAACGGTTGGGAACGGTTTATGACAATAAACGCCGACAAGCTGCGTATGAATCTCCCTTGGGACGACTCGGTTGTTCCAGTCACGGCACTTTTCATCGGGCTTTGGATTCCAAACTTTTATTATTGGGGTCTTAACCAATACATCGTTCAAAGAACG
>JBOFQC010000670.1:0-2595 GCA_051660725.1 Thermoguttaceae bacterium | reverse complement strand
AGCAAGCCACTGTTTGGGTTGGAATGGCTGCCCAGCAAGGACACGCAGAGTCCCAATACGAGTTGGGGCTTTGTTATTTGAGAGGGGTGGGCGTTGAAGAAAACGTACATACTGCCGTAAATTGGTGTAAACGAGCTGTTCAAAATGGTTCAATTGCCGCAGAGGCAGTCGCCGGGTTTAGAGGAATTGAGCAAAATCTTGCGTTAAAAAATGCGTATCCGTATAAGATAGTCAGAACATGTTGCGTTGAATTAGTAAAAAGAGGCTATGGTGTTACATTTGGCCGCATCGAAAAAATCTACAACACAAAATCCGGATACAAGGCTGCTGTTAATGTGTGTGATGCTCAAGGAACATATTTAGGTTATATTGAGTTTAGTAATTTAGTTCTCACCGCAGACCCTCTTCTAACAATAGGGTTGAAGCGGAATGCTCCAGAGGACCATCGTGCAATGAGTGAAGGACAGGTTCGTCATATAATTGAAGTAGATGATATTGGTATACTAATCAGCTCACGCAATTACACTCCGTCGAACGCCATGCCAGAATGGATGATCGTATGTGCTGGCTGTCGTATTTATGCATCTCTTATGCTCAACCCCTATCCAACATGGGTCCTTGAATATCCAATGGCACGACAATATGTCAATGTTTTAGACCCAACTCGTATTCCAATCATACCACTATTAGACATTGGACTTCTTTCTGGCACATCTGAAATACAACAAAATAGCGGCAGGGTGGTCCCGCCAGTTGCCACCACGCCCTCTAGCAAAACCGTAATGTCAGAGCAAGAAATAGGTAACTTTTTAGCCCATCGAAGTTTGCAGATACGAATGTTAATTGAGGGAATGTTTTTAGAGCAAGGAATCGAAGTAAAGATAGAAGTGATTGACGGACATTTTGGAGACAATGACTGGCTGTTTACTTCAGGATATGTTTTTCGTTGTAAAAGCAGAAATGATGAATTTTATTTGTCCATGCGCGGACATATTGCGAGGATTAAATCAGATAACCCACGGGACATCGCTCGCTGGATTGAGGGTGACGTAGGGCTGCAAACGAAAATATCAAATAAAGCCGACATCATTGCCTACAAAACCGGAACATCGCAGGAATTGATCAATCAGGTCGTTAACTTGTGTAATACAGCGGTTTTGCCCGTAAACTGATTTTCATTGTTTTTTCGTGATTTCACTTGACCATTACTCATTTAACGACCACTTTTTCAGTATCCTGACGAAAATACAAAAAATGACGTGAACCAATTAACACAATTCAGGAAAAAACATGTCTACCTATAAAAACTTTTTTGATGCCTACCAAAACCAATGAAAAATACCGAGTATCTTGCCAAGTTAATCGTGGGTAAAGTGATTGATTCAATGCAATCGCAATTTGAGGGTAAAGTTTCCGTAACTACGTTAAATGCAGTTCGTTCTGGTGCTATTACAACCGCAAGCAACGCCATCCCGTTTCCACTGCGGCTTGTAATTAACGCTGTTCCGAATACCATTTTTGAGAACGCTCTGGCGAGAACTGACAAAGCCATCACGATGGCTGTAGAAAACAGCATCAAAACGATCAATCCAAACATGCTGACTGATGCGACTGGTACATCGACTGTCATTACTGAGGTGGTAAAAACGGCGGTGTCACGTGGGATCGAAATGGTTAACGGGTTCATCAAAGGAAAACCGGCAGATCAAACTTCTGATCTCAACGATTCAAATGGCGAAGAACAATCACTTCACGAAGCAAATGTTCCCCACCATGCTAAGATCACATTGACACTGACGATACAGGTAACTTGCCCAAACCCTAACTGTAACCGTAAATTAAAAGCCAAGGAAGAACATTTGGGTAGAACATTGAAATGCCCGGTTTGCCAAACCGCTGTTACGGTACCCGTGGCAAGTCCTGAGTAATGTTTTAACCAATTTATTGAGAAAATTTTTTAACCTCACTTTGAGAACCATAATAGACACCATTGCAATAGGAATTTACTTCTTAACGTACTTGCTACTTTTTTTGGCAAAATGTTCTCCCGTTGACCACGTCTGCTGGGTGATTTACGTTTACTATTTGCCGGAACCCCAAAACGGTGAGTAGTATATCAACTTTACATAACGCTTGAAACGAACCCGATTTACCGGACGCAGTGCCGCAAGTGATGGTGTCGGGTTCGCGTGAGTCGCAACCTACCGCAAATACGAAATCGACACCGAGTGAAGTTACGCAACCGTGGGTGGCTTCGGCGGAATACAGCCCGTGCTTACCAAAAACTTCCCGCCTATAATTGACCGGAAAGCCGGAATATCGTAAAATGTGCGGCGGACAGCGAATATCTCTGCCGCTTTCTCTTCGCACCACCACACGATAGAGACGATTGGCATCAAAAAACAGTGGGAGTTTCACACAAAACACAGGTAACGTCAAACGATGGGGACAGATGAATCAAATTTGATTCTTGTTGCTGAAAGATACATGGCGACAGACATGAAATTGGTTGATGAGTTGGTTAAACTTGGGGTTGGTGGCACCCTTGCGTTCGCTGTTGTCGTCCCAAATATCCCGCGAGAACAAGTAAAAAGT
>JBOFQC010000669.1:0-3642 GCA_051660725.1 Thermoguttaceae bacterium | reverse complement strand
CGACGAAAATTGGCCCTTTGTTTAACACCACTCATGCAATATGTCAAAAAAAGAATCTTGCGACGAGTTGTACACGCAGATGAAAAATCTTCTCGGTGACGAGCCGGACAAGATTGCTCGCTACGCGAATTTTTCCGCTCTTGTGTTTAAGAAACTTTCGAATCTGAACTGGGCCGGATTCTACTTTCTGCAAGACCGCACACTTGTTGTCGGGCCATTTCAAGGCCAACCGGCTTGCTTTAGAATTCCGGCAGGTAAAGGTGTGTGCGGCACCGCTGTTGAAAAACGCGAAACAATCATTGTGCCGAACGTTCACGAATTTCCGGGCCACATCGCTTGTGACAGCGATTCGAACTCTGAAATTGTGCTGCCGCTTTTTAACACTGACGGAATGGTGTCAGGTGTGCTAGATATTGACAGCTTCGAGTTCAACCAGTTTGACGAAGACGACGCAATTGGTTTACGTCGATTAACTGAATTGCTTTAGAATTACTCTTCAATTATACCCGCCGACTAATACCGGAGCCCGGTATGGGCGGTGCGCTTCGCGTGAAGTGTTCCGCCTCCCGTTGGTCGGCTCTGTTCCCGAGTTTTTCAATGTTTGGTGCTGATTATCTTCAGCTTGCCCTGTATTTGAAAACATGCAATTTATGCAGGGCGACAGTATACATAGGCGGCTCGCTGATTCATTTTTAGACTTCGGCTATTTCAGCAGCGAAATAATATCGGCGAGGTCGTTTTTGCAACTCACGGGACGATTTGCATAAGGCGTTTCTTTGACGCCACGCTTGAGAAGCGTTTCTTCGAAAAACGCCCGATCTGTTCCGTGGTATGCAACTGTTGCGTTGGGGTCTTTAAGCTGGTGACCGGTTAAAATACAAACGACGCGGTCCGATTTTTCAATGACACCTTCTGCGACGAGTTTTTTCGTTCCAGCCACACTTGCCGCACTCGCCGGTTCGCACCCTAGTCCGTTTGCTCCAACTTGCGCTTTGGCGTCGAGGATTTCCTGTTCTGTAACCTCCCGGACGACGCCATTACAGAAATCCAGTGCCCGCAAGCACTTAGTCAGGTTGACCGGGCGGTTGATTTCAATTGCACTCGCAATTGTTGACGCCTTGCGATTCTCCGCATCCATTTGTGTGAAGAAGGTGTCAATCAGTTTCGTGTCGAATCGTCCGTTATTCCAACGGAGTTTTTCCTGCTCGTACAGCCGGTGCAAAGTGTTGGCACCAGCGGCGTTTATTACCGCAAGTCTTGGCACCTTTGATATCAGACCGAGTTTGTGCAGCTCAATAAAAGCCTTTCCGAAAGAGCTGGAATTTCCAAGATTTCCGCCTGGCACCACAATCCAATCCGGCACTTCCCAACGGAGCGATTCAAGTACCCGGAACATAATGGTTTTCTGCCCTTCCAGCCTGAACGGATTCACGCTGTTTACAAGGTAAATGCCGAGTTCTTTTGACACCTCCTGCACACGTTGCATCGCGTCGTCGAAGTCGCCTTGAATCTGGACGGTTTTGGCACCGTAATCCAATCCTTGCGAAAGTTTTCCGTAAGCGATTTTGCCGGAGCCGATGAAAATCACCGCCTGCATTATTTTTGTCACCGCGGAATAAATCGCAAGAGACGCACTTGTGTTGCCAGTCGAAGCGCAAGCCGCTTGCTTGGCACCAACCATTTTTCCGTGCGTAAAAGCAGCCGACATGCCGTTGTCCTTGAAACTTCCAGAAGGGTTCAACCCTTCATATTGGAGATACAACGAACCAGCGTTGACACCAGTAAAGGGTGCGAGGAATTGTGCGTTTTGTAGCAACGTCTGCCCTTCACCAATTGTGACGCATTCGGAAATCGGCGAAAACGGCAGAAGTTCGTGGAAACGCCACACGCCGCTGAATCGGTGCGGATTTGATCGCTCGGTCCAAAACTTTTCAAACTCTTTCAAGTTTTTCGGTACCGGCAGCTTGTCCCATTCGTAATCGATATCAAGCAGACTTCCGCATTTGGGACAAGCATGAAGAACTTCAGTTATTTCGTATTTCGCTTTACAGTCAGGATTTATGCAGTGTTGATATGTTAGCATTTCAAAAAAGAAATCAAAGTCAAAATTTTATTTAAGGTCAAACGAAGCTTCGAACAATGTATTTGGTGGTTCGCCTTGGCAAGGTTTTGGACGGTTGAGCAAAACTTTTATCTCTTTATTAGGTTTGGTTTTATTTAAAGCCACAAGTACATTTTTCATGTCTTCATCCGAAGCGGTAACCAAGCCATTTTCTTCATCAGAAACAGTAATAACACCGTTTTCGTCAATTGTAACAGATGCCAAACCAACCAGACCAAAAATCATGTCACCTTCTTCGACCCCAGCGGCCTCCATATAACTCCCTTTACCAACAGACTTAACAATTATAGCACCGTCCGGGTACAGAGCTTCGTCCGCTTCCTGATTCGGACCGTTATTCTTTTGCGGCATACTATACTGCGGATACAATTTTTTGTATGTCGCTAACGGCATTGTAGTATAACGTATACCGAGTGATTCCCAGACATCATTGTACAGCTGAGATTTGTCGTCGGCTGGTTTCTGTCCTCTATTAGCTGTGTACCTCTCAGCAGGATCAACAGTTAACGATTTCTGGTTTTCCGATTGGTTAACAACCCGATTACTCTGCTGATTTCTTGAATTGTTTGCGGCAACGCCAGTATTTGTGTTACCAGCAGCACTTGCAGCCGCCGAGTTTCTGTTTCCTCTTCTGGAAGCAGAAAGCGTAATTGACGTTTCCAGTTCCTCATTATTTCGCATTACCACCAACGGAAGCCGACTGTTTACTCGTTGACCAATCGTAGCGAGCGAGAAATCGAGATTCTTCTGAATCTTATTTGGTCCCATTGCGACAATAACGTCACCCGGTTTTACACCAGCAAGGTCGGCAGGGCTGCCTGGGTCAACAGCCTCGACAATGGCTTCATCTTGCGATTCTTGAGCTTTCAAGCGTATACCGTGATAAACCGACCTGCCTGCCTCGCTCTGCTGTAATAAATTTGCGGCAACTTCGACAACTTGATTGGACGGCAGTGCAAAAGCGATACCATTAGCACTCGAGTGCATAGCGGCACAGACCCCAATTGTTTCGCCGTCTGCGTTGAGAAGCGGGCCGCCTGAATTACCGGGATTTATTGCCGCACTGGTTTGTATCGCGTTTTTGTAAGTGAGTTTTGCATGAACGAAAACGTCACGGCCAAGATTGCTTACTCTTCCTTCTGTTAAGGTGTATTCATAACCAAATGGATTACCAATAGCAGAAACCTCTTCACCCCACCTTACGTCATCAGAATTGCCGAATTTTATTGTGTAAAACGGTTCTTTTCCGTTGATTTTAATTATTGCGATGTCTTTTTCAGCACTTCGTGCGATTACAACGCCAATATATTCACTTTTGTCGTAAGTCTTGATTTTGAGCTTTTTGATCCCGTCGATAACGTGGTCGTTTGTAAGTATATACCCGCGTGGATCAATGATGATTCCGGTTCCCATTCCATTATAGGCTTTTACCGTTTCATCAGAATTTTTTCCATTTAAACTTCGCGAACCATCAGATTGCGGTTCTAAACGGTCACCTTCAATATTAACAACAGCTTTTT
>JBOFQC010000668.1:0-2256 GCA_051660725.1 Thermoguttaceae bacterium | reverse complement strand
ATTTACGCCAACGCAACAGTTCTCGGAGGTGACACCGTTGTTGGTCGCGGATCGGTAATTGGATCAAGTGCGTGGATCACGGAAAGTGTTCCGCCAAACACACTTGTGACAATTGAAAAGCCGAATTTGAAAGTCAAGCCTAGAACGACTCACTAAAACTGCACAATGAAAATTCACAAGAGAAACACCGATCTTATTGGAAACACACCGCTTATTGAACTGGTTAATTACACCAGAGTGAATAAGCTTGACGCCACAATTCTGGCAAAGCTTGAGTATCTCAACCCGGCAGGTAGCGTCAAAGATCGTGCAGCGATGTCAATGATTAATGACGCCGAAGTAAAAGGTTTGCTCAAGCCGGGATCAGTGATTATTGAGCCGACAAGTGGAAACACCGGCATTGCACTTGCGGCTGTTGCGGCGTCACGGGGTTACGAAGTCGTTCTCACAATGCCGGAAACAATGAGCATTGAACGCCGGAATTTGCTTGCTGCGTATGGCGCCAAATTGGTTTTGACAGAAGGCACAAAAGGAATGAAAGGCGCAATTGCAAAAGCCGAAGAACTCTTAGCTGAAACGCCGGGTGCTTTTATGCCGTCACAGTTTGACAATCCGGCTAACCCGGCGATTCATTTTAAAATGACAGGCCCTGAAATTTGGCGTGACACCGACGGGAAAATTGACTTTTTCGTTGCAGGTGTCGGAACCGGCGGTACGATTTCTGGAGTTGGCGAGTTTCTAAAATCGCAAAACAGTGGCGTCAAAATCGTGGCAGTTGAACCAGCAGATTCGCCGGTGTTGTCAAAAGGCACTGCAGGATCGCACAAAATCCAGGGAATCGGGGCCGGCTTTGTGCCGAAAAATCTCAACACGAAAATTTTCGACCAAGTGATTACGGTTGCAAATGAAGACGCTTTCGCAACTGGGAAAGCGTTTGCCAAAACAGAAGGGATTTTGATCGGAATATCTTCTGGCGCAGCACTTTGGGCAGCCAAAGAAATCGCGAAATGCCCGGAGAACAAAGGAAAAATAATCGTCGTTCTCTTTCCCGATTCTGGTGAACGATATCTTTCGACACCACTGTTTGCGTAACAATTTTTTCATTCCAAGCCCCAATCATAGGTAGTCCAGTTTCTCCGAAACTGGAGCGACTTTCGGAGAAAGTCGCCTACCAAACAATGCCTACCAATTTATGCCTGAACGGAGCGGTTCCTAGACGGCTAACATACAATATTATCCGGATGCTCTGCATTTGCTAATCCGTAAATCATGTCAAAGCGTGAGAATGAAATAAAGAAGCTGCGAGACGAAATTCGCAAACACGATCTGCTTTATTACACTGAAGCGAATCCGGAAATACCCGATTTCGAATACGACCAAAAGGTAAAAAAACTCCGCGATCTTGAAGCTGAAAACCCGGAATTGATTACTCCTGACAGTCCGACACAGCAGGTTGGAGGTGCGCCGTTAAAGGAATTGGTGTCAGTGCAACACCGGATTCCAATGCTTTCAATTGAAAACACATACAGCGTCGGTGAGTTACGTGACTTTGGACAGAGAGTAAAAAAATTGCTCGGCGATGAGCCAACTGAATGGATTGTTGAACTGAAAATTGATGGTGTCGCCGCATCACTTGTTTACGAAAACGGAGAATTGACGCAAGGTGTCACACGTGGTGACGGGATTACCGGCGACGACATAACTCACAATATTCTAACGATATGTGACATTCCACGCGAGGTCCCATTTGCTTCAAGGTTAGAAGTTCGCGGTGAAGTGTACATGCGTAACAGCGACCTGGTAACGCTTAATGAAAAGCAACAGGCAAATGGCGAAACAATTTTTGCAAATACGCGAAACGTAACTGCTGGGAGTATTCGGCTATTGGATTCGACAATTTGTGCGAAACGCAACCTGCGTTTTTTCGCGCACAGTGTGGGTGATTGTGAAGGAATTGGTGTCAACGATCATTTGCATTTTCTCGAATTGCTGCAGAACTGGGGTTTTGCGGTGTCGCCGTATTATAAATGTTTCAGCACCTTTGACGAAGCGGTTGCATATTGCGAATCGCTTGTGGATAAAGACGAGACAATCATATCTGATCTGGATTTTGAAATTGACGGTCTGGTTTTGAAAGTGAGCAGTTTTGCACAACGAGAAAAACTTGGCACCACTTCAAAATCGCCTCGTTGGATTATTGCGTACAAATTCGAGAAGTACGAAGCGGTAACAAAGTTGCGTGATATCAGAGTTCAA
>JBOFQC010000667.1:0-4700 GCA_051660725.1 Thermoguttaceae bacterium | reverse complement strand
CATTAAGTTCTTTCATTTCCGGCGCGTCAACGGTTCCCCAATGGCATAACAACAGCGGCGTGTCGGGATAAGTGTTTGCTAATTTTACCGCATTTTCCAGTCCAAAATGCCATGAACTATCCGAAAAATCGAATAGAATCGCATCGGGCGGTGTCATTGTTAAATGTTCCGGCAGTAACTGTGAATCGCCGGGTGCCCAAATGGTGCCATCTGGTGTTTTCAGCAAGAAGCCACAACAATCTTCTAGTTGATAATCTCGTTTTCTGTCTGGAAGTGTGTTTTGCCAATCATGTTTCGCTGGTGTTAGTGCAACTCTAATCGAACCAACTTCAAATTTGTCGTCAATCTTATGTCCATACGACATAAAACCCTCTTGCTTCATCAGCGATGCAACGTGAGGTGTCGAATGAAACTCGCGGCTTTTTTTCGACAATTCTTTGCACGTTGTAACACTATAATGATCGTTGTCGTCGTGAGTTACAAACACCGCATCGAGTCGAGGAACGGCATCTGGAAGTATCGGCATTTCAATTAGAAACGGCATGTCAAAATCCTTCAACACGGGATCAATCATGACACATGTGCCACGCGAATTAACAAAAAATCCGGCACCACCAAGCCAGCGAATCGCGGTATCTTCAGTCTTTTCGAACGCATGTTCATCGAACTTTTGCGTTGGAGGTGGTGTCGCCTGTCGTTTTTCGCTTGCCGTTTCTTCTCCATGCAAATACAGCGGTAATGCGACAAAAAACATCAACAGCAAATTTAAGAAAGTGAAAAAGTGTTTCATTTTTTCTCCTAAGTGGTGTTAAAAGTCTACGCGTCAATTTTCTTAATGATTCTTGCCGGAACTCCTGCGACAATAGTATTTTCCGGCACATTCTTAGTTACCACAGCACCAGCGGCAATTATAGCGTTATCGCCAATCGTGATTCCTGGTATTACGGTGACATTTGCACCGATCCAAACATTTTTGCCAATCACAATTGCCGCCGGATAAATGTTTTTTCGAGCTTCGGGTGCTGTGCCGTGATTCAGTGTTGCGAGCACGACCTGATGTCCGATCAGCGTATCGTCGCCAATGGTTATACCACCTTGATCCTGAAAACGGCAGCCGGAGTTGATGAAAACATTTTTTCCAATAGTGATGTTTTTACCACAATCCGTGTAAAATGGAGGGAACATCATAAAGGACTCGTCAACCGATTTGCCGGTCAGGCGTGACATTAGCTCGCGAATCTCATGCGGTTCGTGGTAAGTTCCGTTCAGTTCAGAAGTTATACGCATGGCATCATTCGCTAATCGAGTCATGAATTGGTGCATTTCGCTATCAGCTAGAACGGTCTCTCTCTGATTCATCCGGTCGATAAATTCTTTCGTTTCCATGTTTTTATATTGCAAATGATTTCTGGTGTCACAGTATATTTATCCCAAAAGCACTTAGTGCTGGATTGTCAGTTGATTCTCATTAACCACTTTTCAATTTCGTTTGCTGGTGCATTGTCGTCGCGAAATGCAATTCCGGCGAGTATATTCGCGTCCGGTGCCAACTTTTTCACGTCAGAAAAACTGTTCGAAGCACCTCCGCCGCCGTGGGTTACAAACGGTGCAATGGTTTTGCCGGATAAATCATTTTCAGACAAAAAAGTCATTATTGGCGGAGCAATCGTGTACCACCAGACCGGAGAACCGATAAAAATCGTGTCATAATCGCCGAGGTTTTGCGGCAATTCGGAAAGCGGCGGGCGGAATTCTTTCGCAAGTTCTAGTTTCGCTTGTTTCACAACGGTGTCGTAATCCGATGGGTAAGGCTGAACAGTTTTTATTTCAAACATGTCGCCGCCAACTTGCTTCTGAACCGCCTCTGCCACACGCTTGGTGTTACCTGAATGAGAAAAATACACAGTCAAAATTCGTTTCATACATCCTCCTGCTGGTCAATTTTTTACGAAATATTGTCATAACGGTTTTCCAGTTTTACACCCTATAGTTGCGCTAGTGGAATAGGGGGATTGGGATTTTTTTCAAAATTTTTCCTGCAATTTTCAATGGTATTGCTTGAGATTTCGAAAATAAAGCCTAAAATGCGTTCGAGTTACTCGAATCCACTTGCACAAAAATATCCACCATGCCCAAAAAAAACACCGGCGAAACAACTGATCGCTCGACTTCACAGTTACCGCAGTATTCAGTCAAAGAGGTGTCAGAAATGACGAATATTTCGATTTACGCGCTTCGGTATTACGACAAATTAGGCTTGTTCCCGTTTTTGCAGCGAGGCGAGAACAATAACAGACTTTTTTCAGAATTCGATCTCGGTTGGGTTCGGATCGTTCATTGTCTGCGATGTACCGGGCTTCCGCTTGCAGATGTTAAGCATTACGTTGATCTTTGTCTCATTGGCGATGACACCATTGATGAACGGGCAGAGATGGTTTTTCGACAGGAAGAAACATTGAGAGCGAATATTGCTGAGCTTCAAGAACAGTTGAAAGTGTTACAAAACAAGAAGACATATTACGAGGCTCTGCTGGAAAATCGGCAGTTGTACGATTCATGCAATCCAGCTAAAAGATGACACACAAGAGCACTCTGTTGGAGCACTTTAGTTACTGACGTTTTCAGAAAATTTATCTCTCGACTTCTTTCAAAACGAAGTTGAACCGAGTCACAACAGCGGAGTACAACATATTTTAACGCAACAAGGCAACGCAAATTTTCAAGCCGTTCATTAACTTTAAACTGGCTAGAAATCACAACTTAGCCCAATACTAAATCAATCGTTTTGGTCGGTCACGGTATAATAATCGAAATCTGCACACCCACCTGGATTTTGCGTCGCATAGTAAAACAGAGCAAACCGGTATCCCATAAAATGCGGGAGCGTGTAAGTCATTTTGAGTGGGCGACCAATGCTCGTCCAGTTCTTGCCGTCTTCACTCCAGAAGAATTTCGCCTCGTCTTTCAGGTCTTTGAAATCACATTCGATTTTTAAGTGAACAGTGTTCGTTTTGATATCAACCAATTCTTCTTCGACAACTTTATTATTTTCATCGTTGTCGACCATGACAATTGCTTTTTTCCCGTTTTCCATTTTGACACCAACGAAACCGTATTTTTTCTGCAGTGCGGCCAAGCCTGCGTAATCACCGTTTTTCATTTTGCTGGTGTCAATTAAAGTTGTCGCATCGCATTCTGGGCCAAAAGTTCGTTGCGTCAATGAATTTCGCGCTTCCGGCAGGCTTCCGTCGATTCGTCCGGTACATAATCTCAGCCAACCGGGACGGTCAGTGAGCGACCAAAAATTATTGTCTGGATTATGGTTCCATTGCCAAGCGGGAGGAAATGCGTCCCGGATATATCGGTTGCTTTTCCGGGCCTCTTTCAAATTATCTAATAGCTTTTCGCATCGCTCGAAATTATCGGAAGCGACTAAATTTCCGAGCCCTTTCCGTTCACGCTTAATATTTAGCGTCATTGGCACTTTCCCATCGTTTCCGAGGACCGGCCAACCGTCTTCCCAAGTAAGTGGCACCAGAAAAGGAACTCGCCCAACCGCGCCGTTGTCTTGGAACAGATACGCGTACCAACTTCCGTCCGGCGTATCAATAAGACCACCTTGCGCGACGCCTCGATCATGCAGAATGACACGGCCTTCATACGGGCCAGCAATTTTATCGGCTCTGTGCACAAGTTGCGTTCTCATGTCAGGCCAGGTAATATTGCACAAATAATACTTCCCGTTGATTTTGAAAAGTTGCGAACCTTCTCCCCACGCTTTGTCAGGGTGTGATACACGTCCGACACCTTTGATTATGATTTCGTTGAATCCGCCGGGTTTGATTCCCGTGAGATCGTCCTTCAACTCGGTCAAGCGGAGGTCGGTCGCACCGTAAAGCAGGTAAACTTTCCCGTCATCATCGAAAAAGAGCGAGTGATCATGTAGCGCAGGTGAAAACTTGATCTCTTGCCACGGTTCGTTTTCAATGTCACATGTAAAATAAATGTGCGTTTTTCCCGTCGAACCGGCAAAAGTTGATACGTAAAACACGCCGTTGTGATAACGTAAACTGCTTGCCCAAGAGCCGGCTCCGTATTCGCATTTGCCGTTTCTGAGCGACAAACCGTCTGTATCTTCAAGGATGTCGTAAGCATAACTTACGATATCCCAATCGACGAGGTTTTTTGATTTCATGATTGGCAGGCCCGGCGAAAGGTGCATTGTCGTACTGCTCATGTACCAGGTGTCACCGACTCGAATGATTGACATATCCGGCACGTCGGCCCATATCACAGGATTTTCTGCTGCGGTTTCAGATGTCGTTTCGGAAGATACGAGTTGAATTTGCAGCTGTCTTCCATCTTTCGGAATTGACGTCGTGACCGTTTTTGACAAGTCATTTTTGCGAACAGTTATTTCGTAGTCTCCGAGAAAACCGCGGACGCAAACTTTGCCGCTTACGTCTGTTTCAGTGTCGATTTCTGTCCACCATTTTTTCGTGACAAGATTGATCCAAACCTCTCCGGCAGGTTTTAACGACCAATCGGCCCTGTAATATGCCGAATTTGGCAGCCAGTGCGATTTCTCCCAAAACCCCCAAGTCAAAACGGCTTCAACGGACGGATGACTGAACACCGCTGTCAGAAAGTCCCGTGTGTATTCGGCTTGAAACTTCTCATCTGTCGTGTTGATATCATGC
>JBOFQC010000666.1:0-2425 GCA_051660725.1 Thermoguttaceae bacterium | reverse complement strand
TCGGCAGTGCATGCGTGGGCGAATTCATGTAACGCAAAGCAAAAGGGTGTCAAATGGCACTTCACCGTTGAAAAAGCGCGGACAAAACTCCATAGCTTGTACCCCGATTTTTAAGCCGGACAAGGCACTAGAAAGGTGTTTTTCTACGAATAATGATTCGAGCAGACCGAATTGGAGCCCTTCCCATTCGGGTTACAGGTACATATTTTCCCTGTTTTTCCTCGCCGCCAGAACACTCCCGCAGCTCGATTTTCTCCGATTCCCACCCCGTTTTCTCCGGGTTGGCAACCACAACCGCGACGTTCCGCCCTGTCGCGTTCCTTCCCGAAAGTCGATATTTCACCCCACCCAGCCGAAACTTGCGAAACCGTGGCGAAACTGGTGAACCCCTGACAAGATGTCAAAAGACGCTGAAGAATATTCAGTATCTTGACTTGGAATGTACAATTGAGTAGAAAATAGGAATGTCGGAATAGACATGGGTTTTTCGATCCCGCCAGTTGTATTGTGACAATGACAATTTAACAAAAAGGAAATGTTTTCGATGGACGCGCAAAAAAACAGCATAAGTGACATTTTTACAGGAGCGCGGATTTTAGACATACCATTTTTTCAGAGAGCTTATGTATGGGATAAACCCCAATGGGAGCGTTTTTTGAGTGATATGGTGTGGATTTCAGAGACCAACGCACCATATTTCTTTGGATCAATTATTCTCAAGCGACAAACTACCCCGGATGACATTAAAACGGTAGTTGATGGGCAGCAGCGTTTGACGACATTGAGTATTTTTTTCAAAGTCCTGAGTCTCAAAATGGATAACGCAAAGTATCTTGCAGATATGTTTCGCATCAGAAAAAATAATGAGCTCGCTTTACGTCACAATCGAATTGATATTAAATCTTTTAACCGCATTCAAGATATTACGAAAGAAATCAACATTGGTGATGAAGAAGCGAAGGATGACAAAATTTTGGGAGCATATAAATACTTTTTAGATGAGGTGAACATTGAAAAGATCGACATGGACAGACTATTGAATAACATCATGTTGGTTGGAATCAATTTGTATCCAGAACAGAATGAGGATGAGCAGCAAATATTTGACACCATCAATTCATTAGGAGTACGACTCACTACCGCCGAATTGCTAAAGAATTATTTTTTTTCAAGAGACAATGTAAAAAAATATGAAGAAACATGGCAAGAAATTTTTGAAAAGGACAGTGAAGTAACGAGCTACTGGGATACCGAAATACAAACGGGACGCACGATACGTCCATTTTCTGACATTTTTTTTAGTGCATTCCTGCAAATAAAAGTGTTTGGCGGCGGATACAATGTATCTAATGACGACAAGAAGAGTTTTACAAGAAATGAGGGACTTTTTAACTCGTACAAAAGTTTCATTGAAAAGTATGGACTTGACAAAAATGAAATGGTTGAGGAGATAAAAGAATATGCCGCAATTTTTAAAGACAATTTCAGTCTTGATGCGTACACCACAAGTGAGCTTTCTGGTTCATATCGCATGGCGCGGATGAATGCGTTAATTTTCCATTTGGAAAACACGACACTGATCCCTTACGTTCTATTCGTACTCAAAAACTTGAAAAACCAACATGAACAGGACCAGATTTTTGATTATCTTGAATCGTACCTCATGAGAAGAATGATTTGTCGCTCCAACAATAAAAGCTTTAGTCGATTTTTTGGTGCAACACTGATAACGAACGCCGTCCTGACAAAGGAAAAGTTGATCGAGACATCCGGCAAGGGAGAAGACAACGCACCAGATACAACTTTGGTAATGCCGTCAGATAATGAAGTCGCGAACGGGGTGTTCAATTCCGTACTTATCAATCGGCAAGCTGCCGGTGTTTTGTATCTTTTGGAAAGCCGCCTTCGTAATGGTCTATATGGCTCTTCGCTATTGCCAATCGTTTCATATAGTTTGGAACACATCATGCCGAAAAAATGGAGAAATAATTGGTCTTCTGGCAGTGATGAGGAAGCAAAAATGCGAGATAAAAAACTTTTGACAATAGGTAATTTGACTATTATTACTTCTGCATTAAATTCGTCGATCCGAGATGGTAATTGGGAAACTAAACGCAACGGAAATCCGGCAAAAAAATACTTTGGGCTCAAACAATACGCAGCCGGTTTAGAAACATTTTCCACTGCTCACCTTGAATTGCAAAACTGGAATGAAGAAACGATTAATGACCGCACAACTTTTTTGCTTGAAAAAATGTTGACGATCTGGCCTGAAAAATGACTTCACTGGAATCCACACGACCTGCGCAACAAAAAACGCCGCGCGGCGAACTGAATCACTGAGCGGCGTTAATGTAAAATTATCGTTTCCTCAACCCCGGCAATGAGTGAATCGCGTCCCCACCTGCGCCGCCGTGTCAATGTG
>JBOFQC010000665.1:0-2397 GCA_051660725.1 Thermoguttaceae bacterium | reverse complement strand
ACAATATTATTATAAATGAAACGCCCTAAAAAACAAATAAAATTGCCCAGTTCGGAAGAACGCGCAAAAATGGCGGCAAAAATCGCTCTTGAAAACCGCGGTTCAGACGTTGTGATTCTCGATTTGCGAAAAGTAACAGCCAATTTCGATTTTTTTGTAATTGCGACTGGTACCAGCCGACGACAACTGCACTCTATTAGTGAAGAAATAGACAAAGTTTACGAGCATGAATTGGGTGACACTCGTATGAGTATTTCCGGTTACGAAGAAAGTCGTTGGATCGTTCTTGACTACGGTGATATTGTTGTTCACCTCTTTGATCAGGAAACGAGGGATTATTACGCCCTTGAGGAACTGTGGGGAAAATCTGAAAAAATTAGTATTGCAGAATAATCGGCATTTTCGTTATAATCTCTCTGTTTTGTGTAAGCAGCCAAATCTTGCGAAGCATTGTGTCCAAAGTTGGGTTGCTTTTGCCATGTTCGGAGGTTTCGTGCGCTGGAATTCAGTTCCGTTACCTTATACATTTTTAGGAGAGATTATCAGATGCAGATACGTTTTTCAAACTATTTGTTTGCTTTTGCTTTATTTTTGTTGCTGACATCGGTTTCTTTTGCGCAAGCTCCGCGTTCAGCAGGTTCTGCAACGAGTCGTCCGCAGCCAGCATCTGCAAACGCTGCTTCTTCTGCGCCACGTCCCGGAGCTGCGGCAACACCAACTCCTGGCGTTGTAAGTGAAAGAACCGGACCTATAAATCCAGTTACACAACCGAGTGGGCCAACAGTTGCCGACCCGAATTCGCTTGACAATATTCCAGAAGTGCAGGAAGGTTTGGAGCTGCTGAACAAAGGCGAAAGAGAAAAAGCCGCCGAGAAGTTTCTAGAAGCATACCAAAAAAATCCCAACCTGCCGCCCGCCGGTGCAGTTGTTGCAATTGCTCTTTACAACGAAAAAAGGTTCGACCAAGTCAGATATTGGTTGGAAAAAACAATTGAAGACTGTCCAACTGATCCGGAAACCTACATTATTCTCGGCGAAGTTGCCCAAGCTGAAGGAAGATTGGCAGAAGCTCAACTTCTTGCTGCGCAAGCAATTGCACTGACGAAAAATTACGAAAGTAATGCCGAAAGACAGAAAAAACTTGCTCTTCGCGCTCAACTCATTCTCGTCGGAATTGACGAAGCAAGAGGAAAATGGGGCGACGCACAACAACGCCTTGAGCAATTAATTGCCAGAGTTCCTGACGAATCTGATAATTACATGCGACTTGGAGTTATCTATTTCCAATTGGATAATCTGGAAAAATCGCTTCAGCAGTTCGGAAAAGCAATTGAAAAAGGTGCGCAACTTCCACCTCCGTACTCGATTGTTGCCCAACTTTTGGATCAAAAAGGTGACATTGCCAAAGCGAAGCAGTATATTAATGAAGCAATAAAAACGAATCAAAACAATTTCCAGGTAATGTCAATTGCTGCGCATCTGGCAATTAAATGGGACATGATTCCGCAAGCCAAAATGTACGCAGACGCTGCTTGGAAATTAAAACCGGATTCTGCGGAAGCTAAAACCCTTTGCGCTCTTATTGCTCTTTACCAAAAGGATTACCCGCTCGCTCAGTCATATTACGAAGACATTTTAAAGACTGATCCAAATAACACCAACGCAAAAAATGGACTCGTTCTTGCGTTGTGTGAGCAAAACGACAAAGCCAAAACGGATTTGGCACTGAAAATCGCTGGTGAAAACGCCACTATTAATCCGCAGTCGCTTGACGCTCTCACAACTTTTGCCTGGGCTTCGTATAAAGCTGGAGATATTGACCGGGCCGAGGATTTGCTAACAAGAATTCGTGATTCAGGTTCGATCTCAGCTGTAGGAGCTTATTATCTCGGCGAAATCAAACAAGTACGTGGGAACCTTGACGAAGCAAAAGTTTGGCTCGGAGCCGCACTTCAAACGCCAAACAATTTCCCGAAGAAACTTGCCGCGAAAGAACTTTTGGATACAATTTCCAAGTGATGATGAGGCGGAAGACGTTAGATTGGGGACGTTAGACGTTAGATATTAGACGTTAGAAAAGGCCATGTTTTCTAACGTCTGACGACTGAAGTCTAACGTCTAAAAAAATCATCTCTGCAGCTCAATCTGAGCGTTTTCTTTAAACTCGGCAGTCTTTTCGTCGCCACCTTTGAATTTGTAAGTAATCTTGAGTGTCTTTACAACACCACCAACGGGATCACCGAAGACCGAATTGTAATTCGGAATGTCGAGATTTGTTCCGCCGTCAGCGATTTCGCTTACTTTGTCGGTAACGTCTGCCCAAGTTTCGCCCGAACCGTACACCGCTTTTATGATTTGAAGGTTGTCAGAATCGCTGTTCATTTTATTAAAAATGGA
>JBOFQC010000664.1:0-1714 GCA_051660725.1 Thermoguttaceae bacterium | reverse complement strand
GGATGCGATTTAGTCGGCTGCGATTTGAACTGCGGATTATATTGAACCGCAAAAAACCAACGGTGCGACGGAATTTCAACTGCTTCGACAAGTACGCCGTCTGGACTTTTCGCGGAGAAAACAATTTTTCCACTCTTTTCGTACTCTTCCCGATACGAATTATTGAACTCGTAACGGTGACGGAACCGTTCCGCAATTTGCTCTTTGCCGTAAATCTCCGCCAACGCACTTCCCGGCAGCAGGTTTGTAGTGTGCGAACCAATTTTGAGAGTGCCGTCTTCGGTGTTGTTTTTCGCGTCCAGATTGTTTTTGTAATACTCCTCGAACAGCTTCACAACTGGATGTTTCGTTTCTTTGTCGTACTCGGTTGAGTTCGCGTCTTCCAGGTTGAGTACGTTTCTGGCAAATTCAATGATTGCGCACTGCATTCCGAGTCCGATACCGAGGAACGGAATATTGTTTTCCCGTGCAATCTTAACGGCAGTGAGCTTACCTTCAATTTCACGTTCGTCGAAACTGCCGGCTACGAGGATTCCGTCGGATTTTTCCAACATTTTCTGCGTGTCGGCATTAAGCACATCGGAACTTTGCACACGTTGAATTCTTACTCGCGTCTGGTTGGAGCTTCCGGCGTGGTCCAACGCTTCGTAAATTGATTTGTACGCATCACGGGTCTCTGTGAATTCTCCGATAACGGCAATTGAAACTTCGTGTTCCGGGTGCCTCATTCTGTGTAAAAGATCATGCCAGTCGGTCAAGTCGAGCTGCGCAGCATTTCTGATTTGCAGTTTGTTCACGATCAGCTGGTCGATTTTGTTTTCCGCAAGACTGAGTGGAACTTCGTAGATCGAGAAATCCTTGTCTTTCTCTTCGATTACCGAGTCGGTTTCGACGTTACAGAACAGGCCGATTTTCGCTCTGTCTTCACGTGAAAGCGAAACTTCGCAACGGCAAACGAGAATATCCGGCTGAATACCGATCTGACGCAATTGCCCAACAGAATGCTGCGTTGGCTTGGTTTTCAACTCTCTTGCCGCTTTCAGGTACGGCACAAGCGTCAAATGGATGTAAAGGACATTTTCTTTGCCGACTTCGAGTCCAAATTGACGAATCGCTTCCATGTGCGGCAGACTTTCGATATCACCAACAGTGCCGCCGATTTCGACTATTACAACATCGACATCGTCGCCGCCAAGTCGCATCACGCAATTTTTTATCTCGTTTGTGATGTGCGGAATAACCTGAATTGTCGCTCCCTGATACTCACCACGTCGCTCTTTTTCGAAAACCCGTTGGTAAATCTGGCCGGACGTCCAACTACTGTCCCAAGTCAAAGCGCTATTGGTAAACCGTTCGTAATGTCCGAGATCGAGGTCGGTTGTGCTTCCGTCATCCAGCACGTAAACTTCGCCGTGTTGTGAAGGCGAAAGTTTGCCGGGATCAACATTTATGTATGGGTCGAGTTTTTGCATACGGACTTTCAAACCTCGATGTTCGAGGAGAAGTCCAATTGAAGCACTTGTCAAACCTTTACCGAGAGAACTGACAACACCGCCAGTCACGAAGATGAATTTGGTCATTTTTTTAGTCGTTAATAAGGTTGTTCTTTATACCGTTACTACAGAGAAATTTATGACCTGTAAACAGAAGAAGCTTGCCAATAACACTATATGTCACTGCACATGTCCGACTACTTTAACTGGTCCTTATGATT
>JBOFQC010000663.1:0-5928 GCA_051660725.1 Thermoguttaceae bacterium | reverse complement strand
TTCCCGACAGTTCGAGCACGCGTTGTCCGGCGAAGCGGTGCCGTTTCAATTGGTTCGTGGTCTCGAATTCTTCAAGCGGAAAGAAATCAAGGATGTGGTTGCCTATTTGCAGCTGATATGCAACCCGCGTGACACCATTGCGTTTATGCGTGTTGTCAACGAGCCGCGACGCGGAATCGGCAAGACAACGGTTGGTAAAATTGTGAACCTGGCCGACGAACTCGGAATTTCAGTACTTGAGGCAGCAAAAGAACTTACGAATGTTCCTAAGATTACCGGCGTGTCGGCAAAAGTAAAAAAAGCACTCGCCGATTTTGTGAAAATGATAGAAGAACTTTCACAAATAGCAGGCTCTGACGAATACTCAATTGAGTCGCTGACCGGAATGGTACTTGACCGAACCGGATACCGGAAGCAATACGAACTTGACACCGCTACGCCTGATACAGACGAACCCGGTGACGCCAGCAACGACGAAGACGCAAGGCAACGGTTGGATAATATTGAAGAATTTCTGACCGAAGCACGCGAGTTTGACCGCAAGCCGTTTGTTGGAACAGGAGACGATTTTGACATTGCGGCTGATAACTCACTGCAACGATTCCTGGAACAGATTGCTTTGGTGAACGACGTTGACTCTTGGGAAGATGACACCAATCGGGTGTCGCTGATGACACTACACGCCGCTAAAGGGCTTGAATTTCCAGTCGTTTACATCGTGGCAGTTGAAGAAGGGATTTTGCCGCACGAACGGACTAGAGATTTTCCGCAGCAGATTGAAGAGGAACGGCGTCTGTTTTTCGTCGGCATGACTCGCGCCCGTGAAGAGCTGCGGATTTCATGGAGTCGGTACCGCGAGTACCGTGGACGAAATATGAGCACAATTGCCAGTTCGTTTCTGTTCGAGTTGCCAAAAGGTGAAATTGATTCCACTAGCACAAACGATTTGGATGACGACGACTGCTTTGTAAACAACGGCAATGAAAACGCTTATGACGGTGTTGATACCGAAATTGATTATGATACCGTTGATATTGATTACGACGCCGTTGATATCGAGTATGACGAAAACGGACAAGTCGTGAATCCGAGTAAAAAACGGAAAAAACAAGAATCTCAAAAGTTTTCGCTAACAACTGCCGCGGAGCTTCTTAAAAAGTTGCACAGGTTGTAAACGTAAAAATAATTATAGAGAGTTGATTTGTATTGGTAGTCCAGTTTCTCCGAAACTGGAGCGACTTTCGGAGAAAGTCGCCTACCTTTCTATGCCATTGAATTTATTCTTTCTGGCCGGCATTTAAGTTATTATACAGCTGAAAAATCAAGCCGTCAGCGAGTCCGACTTTTGGAGCGAGAATTCGGTGGCAATTTGCTGCTTCCATTATCTTCACGAAAATTTTCGCAGCCGGGATTATTACGTCGGCCCTGTCCGGCTTCATGCCCATTTTTTCGATTCGTTCCTGAAGTGTTGTTTTTTTCAGCGTTTTATACCCGTCATTAAGTTGTGCAAATGTGAGGCCGGCACCGCCTGATTCGCCGAACAGTTTCGCCAGTTTGTTTATGTTTCCGCCGGAACCAACTGCTAAAATGGTGCCAAGCGATTTGCTCGATTCCTTGAGCCAGTGCTCCATGTTCTGGAACTCATCTTTTTTAACGCTGTTGCCTAATAAACGTATAGTTCCGATATTAAAAGATTGCGAATTAACAAACGTGTGATCTTTTAGAAACGAGATTTCGGTACTTCCGCCTCCAACGTCGACGTACATCAAGGTGTCAACGCTTTCCGGATGAACCCAGTTATTCGAGTCCCGGATAATCGTCGCTTCCTCAAGACCGGTTATAACGTCGAGGTGGATGCCGGTTTCTTTGTGAATTTTTTTGACGATTTCGTCCCGGTTCTCAGCTTCTCGCATCGCCGCAGTTGCACATGCCCGGTATGTGGCTGGTTCGTACACATCCATTATAAGACGGTACGCCTGCATTGTTTTAAGAAGCATTTCGACACGGTGATGAGATACAAAACCGTCTTGAAACACATCCTGACCAAGCCGCAACGGTACTCGAACGAAAGCCAGTTCGCCGGTACGCAAACCATTATTAGTCTGAAATACGTTTGCAATTAACAAGCGTCCTGCGTTCGAGCCGATATCAATTGATGCAAAAATCATTGCTGCCTTTGTAGATATTCATAAAATTCCAACTGAGCCCGGATTTTTTTGCCGGTTCGACGTTTTTTCGGTACGTCGGCGTCTTCTGGCAAAATCTTAGTTGCTTTCACATTGTCGGTAAATTGGATTTCCAACATGTGTCGAAGATTCTCTTGTATATGCTTGGAAAAAATCGGGGTGACGACTTCTATGCGGTTATCTAAATTGCGCTCCATCCAATCAGCGGAACCGAGGAAATACTGGTTGTCGTCGTTGTTACAAAAAATCATTATTCGGGAGTGTTCCAAAAATCTGTCAACGAGTCGTACCACTTCGATGTTTTCGCTCATGTTCGGCACACCTGGTATCAAAGTGCAGATGCCGCGAATTATCATTCTGATTTTAACACCTTTTTGGCTTGCTTCATATAGTTTGTTGACGAATTTTTTATCCGAAAGGTTATTTAATTTTATGAAAGCCCAAGCTGGCAGTCCAGCGTCGGCGTTGCGAATTTCCCGGTCAAGTAATTTCATGAAGTGGCTGCGAGTCGTAAACGGTGACACTATAAGAGTTTCGCATTCCGGTGCGTTGAATTTTCTCGCTTCCAGAAAATTAAAAACTTTTTTTACGTCGGCTGTGATACTCGGATCAGCGGTCAAAAAATGTTCGTCTGCATAAATGCGGGAAGTGATTTCATTAGGATTTCCTGTCCCAATTGCGGCGTAATGTACCGTTTGGTTCCCTTCTTTTCTAGCAATATCAATAATTTTGCAGTGAACTTTGTATCCCGGCAGAGTTGGTAATACGGTTATTCCTTCTTCTTCCTGCAACTGCAAAACCCAATTGATATTTGCCGCTTCGTCGAATCTCGCCTGAATTTCGACGTAAACGGTAACTTCTTTACCATTTCGAGCAGCGTTTATCAGCGCGTTTATGACTTTCGAGTGTTTGGCGGCCCGGTAAATTGTCATTTTAATCGACTTCACTTGCGGATCAATTGAAACTTCGCGGAGCAAGTCGATTACGTTTTGAAAAGACATGTACGGGTAATGTATAATGACATCATCGTGTCGAATCCGGTCAAGTATCGGCACGGTTTTTCCGTTAAGATGCGTTCTCCAAACCGGTTCGAGCGGTGTCATCGGCTTGTACACAAGATCAGGATTCCCCCAATCCCGAGGAAAACTCATAAAGTCTTTGAAATTATGATATTTTCCGCCTTTTCGCAAATCGCTTTTCTGTTTGATGTCAAAAATTTTGAGCAGAAGTTTCTTTGCGTTCCTGGGTAAATTGGCGTCATAAATGAATCGAACCATTCGGCCTTGTTTTCGGTGTTTCACACCTTCCTGCATGATTTCCAGAAAGCTCTTTGCCAAATCGTTTTCAATGTCTAGTTCGGCGTCACGAGTGAATTTTATAGTGTACGCCTCGAAATCGGTGTAACCTAAAAACGCAAAAATGTCATACAAGCAGTACCGGATCACGTCGTCGAGGAACATGACGTACCGTTTCTGTTCGCCCTGTTGGGACGGAATGACAAAAAAACGTGACAATTTACCTCGAGTCGGTATTTCCATTAACGCGAAATCTTCGCGGGTGATTTGATTGTTTTCTGCGTCCCGTTTACATAAGCGTATTAAAAAATAAATCGCTTCGTCCTGAAGAGAGTCGGCATTTTTAACCTGATCCAGCATAATTGGCAAAAGTCGTGGTCTGACGTGTTCGCGAAAATATTGCCGGACCGCTTCACCCTGCTGCGGTGTTAACTGCTTTTCGTCAACGAATAAAATATTTTCGTGGGCCAGTTTTACTTTTAGCTGTTCAAAAGTTTTGTCGAATTCCTGCTGTAAACAGGCGACTTCACTTCGAATAGCTTTTAATAGTTGTTGCGGGTCTTCGTCGCCTATTTCGAGGTCAAGGTTACGATCTTTCTGGAATTTGGTTATACGTTGCAGCACACCGACTCTTACACGAAAGAATTCGTCCAGATTGTTCGAGAAAATTCCGAGAAAAACAAGGCGTTCAATCAGCGGTGTAGTCCGATCTTTCGCTTCTGCGAGGACACGTTCATTGAATTTAAGCCAACTTAAGTCACGATTTAAATATTTATAATTACTCATTATATCTGCCACCAAAAATGTTGTCTGAACAAAGATTACCAGCAAATAGACGGCGAGAAGCGTTTTTTGGTAATCGCCCAATATCATACAACAATAGCATGTTTTTGCCAATATTAAATCAAGAGTGTTAGGGTTTTGTTAAGAATCTGTTAATAATAACCTAAAATACATTTACGTAATTTTTTTCTGGTCTGGCCGGTCCAATTACGGAGAAAACGAAGCCGCATAATATGATGAGAGCCATGAAAATTTTGTAGTAAAATCAGCCGCTGGGAAACTTGCAGTTAAAAAATTACACGGCGTAGACCAGCAAGCAGTCAGCATTAAGCGAGCCGCCAACATTAGTTGGCGGGTAATGTTAGGCCGGTGCTTTTCATTATTGCTCTTGACACAAAGCGGTAATATTGCGTAAAATTCGCGGTCTTTTTAACTGTACTGTATGATTTATTTTTGGCGGAAACCCCTGCTCCTTCGCCCTTTCAGGGCGTAGGACGATTACAGAGTCAGGACGCAGTGTATTACTTCGACAAATGGAAAATAGGTTATTCAGTACTGTTAGGTTGTTTTTATATACTGTTCAGCGGGATTTCACGCATTTAACCTTATAAAACCTCGGGAAAAAAGCCGACCAACGGGAGGCGAAACACTTCACGCGAAGCAACTTCTGCCTGAACGGCAGGTTCCCGCCATGCCGTGCTACGGTATAAAATAGATTATGCCAGATGAAGGAGGGGAAAAATCACATGATCCGACTCCGAGACGCCGTGAGCAGGCTCGTGAGGAGGGTCAGGTAGCAAAAAGCCAGGATTTGGCCTCCGCTGTGTTACTTCTTGTGGCAGCAATCTTATTAATCACGCAAGGAAAGGCGATTTGCGAACTCTTTTACGCTTTTACACGTGACAATTTGTCATCTGCGGCATTCACTCTTGACGCAACTTCCGAAGACGTAATGGCGTATCTAATAAACGCAATTTGGGAGTTTATGAAAATGCTTTCCCTTTTCGCGTTAATAATTGTCGTTTCCGGGGTACTTGTAAACCTTGCCCAGGTTGGGTTTCTTTGGTTGCCGAACAAACTTGCGTTTAATCCGTCGCATCTCGACCCAATGAAAGGGTTCGGGCGAATTTTTTCAATGCAGAGCGTGGTTCGGCTCGGAATGGGCATTGTAAAGTTGATTATTTGTGCTGCAGTCGCTTTTTTTGCGGTAATTAAGGATATTAATCTGATAGTTGGTCTTACTGAACTCTCGGAGGGGCAAATCAGCCGTTTTATGTTTGAGTCGATACTTTGGGTTCTGCTAAAAATGGCGGTTGCTCTTATCGTGCTTGCCATTCTAGATTTTATGTATCAGAAGTGGAAACACGAAAACGACCTGAAAATGACTACTCAGGAGATTCGAGAAGAGATGAAGAACACGCTCGGAAACCCGGAAATCATGCAGCGTCGTCGTCAGCTGCAGCGCGAAATGGCTCAGCAGAGAACTGGCCAAGCAGTGCCGCAGGCGGACGTTGTGGTCACGAATCCGACAGAATTGGCGGTCGCGTTAAAATACGACCAGGACAACATGGAAGCGCCAATTGTGGTCGCAAAAGGTGCCGGGTTGTTGGCTCAACGGATACGCCGAATCGCACTTGAGCACGGCATTCCGATTATTGAACGCA
>JBOFQC010000662.1:0-3392 GCA_051660725.1 Thermoguttaceae bacterium | reverse complement strand
TTTCGAAAACAGTGAAATTGTCACAGAAAGTCCTCGATCTGTAAATGCCAGGATAAAAAAGAGCCGGGGACGAAGCATCGCGCAGTCCCCGTGCAAGCCGCTGTGTCAAGAAAAAAACCGCCGGCTTACGTCGGCGGCTCGTTATTTATTACTACAACTTAATCTTCCATAATCACGCGGAAGCCGACGTTGTGGACCTTTTGCCACGGTTCGTAAATCTTACGAATTCCAGCACGTGACAACTTCGGTCTGTCATGCCAGGAACCACCCTTTACAACTTTCGGTGCTTCAGAGTCGCCGCCATTTCGTCCATCATTCGCAACGTAAGGATACGCCTTGTAATCCGAAAGCGTCCACTCAGAAACGGAACCCAACATGTCATGCAGTCCCCAGGGATTTGCTTCGTAAGCGGCAATTTTATCCGCAATCATCTGACCGTCATTGACGCCATTTGCTCGCGGCATATACGCACGCCAATCAGGGTGACGCACCGGCTGCGGATTCACACCTTCCACAACGAATAAACGAGTGCTTTCGTCAGCTAAGTTCTCGAATTTTCCGAAATCGACATCAAGTGCTCCAAACCACATCGGCGTTTCGGTTCCACCACGAGCGGCCCATTCCCACTCCGCCTCGGTTGGAAGTCGGAATTTCTTGCCCGTCTTCTGCGAAAGCCAATTACAGAATTCGTTCGCTTCGTCCCACGAAACCCGAATCACCGGCTGTTCCGGCTTGTTCGCTGGATAACCCGGCGTCGTGTGGTCTTTCCACCACTGGTCAATGTAGCGGCTGTCATGGTTCGGATCAAACTCTTTGTAAAGCGCATTCGTAACCTCAGTCGAAAGCATCCAGAACGGTTTCTCAATTTTAACCGCATTTCTTGGCAGTTCGTCACGGCTACCCTTGTCATCACCCATTACAAATTCACCGGTCGGAATCCGAACAAGCTCAAGCGTCGTGTTGTCGCTGACTTTTACGCTCTTTTTCGGAATCTCGGCACCTCGTTCCCAGACTGGAACTGATGCCAACTGCAATTTTCGTGCGGTTTCAGCGTCAAACGGCCAATTCGCAACTTTCGGAGCAGTGTAATCAGGTTTCGGCATCTCTTTCGGTTTGACGAATTCGACTTTTTTCGACTTGTCGATACCGAAATACGAATCGGCTTCGTAATCCAAGTTACTACCTGCGTACAACTCTTTAAGTTCAACGTAACGGTCATTTACTTCTTTCAAACCGTCGTTTCCTTTTCCGCGTTGCGCTTCGGCAACTTCGAGCCAAGTTCCGAAATACGGGACATTCAAATCGGCCCAAAGGTACAGTTTTCGCATCGATTCGTCGTCAATTTCAACTCCGGCGTGACCTTTTTCGAGTTTCTGGAAAAGTTCACTAGTAGAAGCGTGGTATTCCAGAGGTCGCAACATATACACGTCACTTTCCGGGCCTGGTCTTCTCACGTACTTGGAAAGTGCGTGGTACGAGTTCGAAAAATGTGCCGGACCAGGTGTTGTGTCGGCGAAATTCGGGATATTTTTGTGATCTTCGCCGCCGTCATGGCAACCGACGCAATATTTGTCGAGAACCGGCTGCACTTCGCCGTCAAACGAAACCGGGCGTTCCGGTCCAAAAAACGGTTCCGGCGGAGTTGGCGATTTCGTTCTCGCAATTGTCGATTTCGCTGGCGTTACAGTGTTTTGCGGTTCGTGACAGCCGACACACGAAACGGTTTCTCCCGGCATTCCGACAAACCATGAACGCATAATTTGCATTGCACGGCCTTGGTCGTCAAGAGGTTGAATCGCAATTGGCGTGTTTGCCGGAATCGTGAACATTGCACTTCCGTCTTCGTAAACCGGCACTTCACCAATAATACGTCGTGCGTCCCAGCAGCTTTCGAGGCCGAAAACGTCGTGTCCGCCAATTCCACGGTAACCGTATTGGTATGCGAAAATACGCAGTTTTTTAACGGTACCCTTTGGTACGTCCTTAAGACCGTCACCCATGTAAATGTCGGTCAAGAACACCGTTGCTTCCTGTTGGTCGGGATCAACCCGGTCCGGAATAATCGGCGGTGCGGGACGCTTTACAACGGGTGTCGGTTCCATTAAATAATAGCCCGGCTCTTCACGGAGTTTTACCATGTTGTCAAACACGTCAACGAGATAAATCGACCAAGGAGAACTCGGTGTCATTTGGCAGGAAACGACAAAGTAATTCTCATTAAGCGGGTACGGGAACAAGAACCGGGGCCACGAATCGTTAACCAATTCGTCTTTGATTATCGGTTCGACCTCTTGCTTATAACCGGGTATGCGTTGCACAACACCTTCAGCTTCTTTACGTCCTTTTGCCGGGTCGAAAATCACGAGTTCGCCCATTCTCGGCACGCCGTGGTGACCGGTAACAATACCGACAAACTTTGACGGGTGATTCGGAATCGGCTTGGCGTAAAACAAGCTGTTCGGCCAGAACGAGTTACTTCCGTAATGCTCAACCTGGTTGGTTCCGTCCGGATTCATGCTGAAAAGCAAGCGTGTGAAATAGTGCGATGTGTCGGTGTATTCCCAACGTAGATACATGATTCTTCCGTTCGGTAACACAACCGGGCACCAGTCCTGATCCTGTTCGTAAGTAAGCTGGCGGACTGTTTCCCCGTCCGGTTCAATTCGGTAAATGTTTCCAACCTGCGAACTTCCACCAATGCACGGCACGCCCATCATTGACGCGGTTGAAATGAACAGATGCGAACCGTCTGGAACGTAGCAACCTTCTGCGTTGTCAATGTCGGTACCAATTGACGGGGAAATTTGTTTCATTTCGCCGGTTCCGTCAACGTTTATTTCGTAAACCTGCCACGTTTTGTCTTCAGCGAGAGCGGTCACGAGCATTTTCTCTGCATCCCAGTGCAGTGCAATGTCACCGACAAACGAATTACGTGGGTTTTCAATAATTGTGCGGAAGTCGCCCTGTGCATTTCTCGGATTCACAGCAACCAGTGCGTTTCCGTACTCGCCTTTGCCACGTGCGCAGTTTGAAATCCAGTTAGCTTCAAGACCGGGATTTTGGGCCCGACGAATAATCAATTCGTCGAAGTCGAGCAGAGGATTCGCCAGAAGTGCTTCGTTTCGGAACGCCACAAACCGTTTGGCCAAATCGAGCAATTTTTCCGGAGATGCTTTGTTTGGATCAAGTCCGTTCAATTCTTTCTCGAATTTTTCAAGAGTGGCGAGATATTTTTTCCCGTCGTATTTATCGGGAAACGTTTTTGACAGGTCTTCAATTGCCAAACGAAGCGAAGCCGGGTTTTTCATTGAGTATTCGACATCACTTCCAAGTTCGGCAAGCTGTTTTTGGATTTTCGCTCTTGCTTTTTTAGCAAAAAAGTCCTTTTTTTC
>JBOFQC010000661.1:0-2116 GCA_051660725.1 Thermoguttaceae bacterium | reverse complement strand
CGAAACAGATGTCTTTCCATTGCGAAGAAGTTGGGCCAAGTCTGGTTAATTTCTGTCTTTTCACGAGTAAATCTGGAGCAAAATCGGTTCCTGGTAAAAAAGTAATTCCACTTTTCGCAAACGCATCGACAATTGCCAGCATAAGCGTGTCGTCTTTGCAGTCTTTTCGCCGGGTAAGAAACATTGGCAAAAAAATTCGTATCGTTCTGATATCAGGCAACTGCCGCCAAACGAACCACGGATTGAACAGCAGGCGTTTTTCAATTTTCCCGGCCATTGTCGCTTCGGTGACATCATATTTACGAAAGAAGCGCAGCACCGCGTTTGTTCGACCAAGTCCGATCCATTTGTAATCGTCGCACAAAGACGCAAGTTCAGCGTCGGCATGGTTGACGATTCCCATTCCGTACACTTTATAATCCAATTCTTTCAGTGCCTTTGCGAGGTAGATTGGATACCGCCCCCAACCGGCAATTAGTCCGATGCGTTTCATCTTCTAAAGCCAAATGCCTAATGCCTAACGCTTTATTTATTTGCCAAAGCTTTATTAAGTTCGTCGATTTTTTGCTGCATTGCTTTCACTTCTTTTCGAAGTTCCGGAAGTTTCGCAAGTGCAACCTGTTTTTTCATCTGTTCTTTCTCTGGCGTCGCCGGAATACCAACCCAACGAGCGTCGTCTGGAATGTCGGTCATAACTCCAGCCATTGCACCAAGCACCGCACGTTGACCGATATGAACGTGGTCTCGCACACCAACACGTCCGGCCATTACAACGTAATCTCCAGTCGTCGTGCTCCCCGCGATTCCTGTGTGCGCACAGATTAAATTGAATTTCCCAATTTTACAATTGTGGGCAATCATCACAAGATTGTCTATTTTTGTGCCTTCACCGATTTGAGTCGAGCCGTAAGTGCCGCGATCAATTGTGCTGCACGCGCCAATTTCCACTTTGTCTTCAATGACAACATTGCCCAATTGCGAAGATAAACGGTGAAAACCTTTTGAAGAATCGTAACCGAATCCGTACGCGCCAATCACTGAACACGAGTGAATTATGCAATGCGAACCGACAATACAGTTTTCGTAAAGAACCGCATTCGGATAAACCGTAGTGTCGGCACCGATTTTACAATTTTCGAGAATCTGTACGCCGGCGTGAATCGTACATCCGTCACCGATTTCCACGTTTTCGCCGATAACAGCAAAAGGGCCGATCATCACGTTTGCACCAATTCTGGCAGACTGGCAAATCGCTGCTTTCGGATCAACGGTTCGTGGCTGTTCAGATTTCGGCGGTACAAATAACTTCGCTATTTTTTCAAACGAATCCAAAACATCGTCCACCACGATAAGCGGAATCTTCGGAAGTTTAGCCGTGTCAAACTCGTCCGGAATACGAGGAAATACGGCAGCACAAGCTTTTGTTTTTGCTAAAAGGTGTGATTTCTCAATATTGTCGAGAAATGTTATATCGTTCGGACCAGAATTGTGAATCGGCGACGCACCACGTACAATTACCGGTACGTCGCATATCAAGGTTCCTTCTACAAGAACCGCCAATTCCGAAAGTTGTTTTTCCATTTATGGGTGAACAGGTGAACAGGTGAACAGGTGAACAGGTGAACTCACGTAAATCCTACCATAAAATTGGTTTTACACAAATACACCCTATAGATTTCATTGTTTTTTGCAGCTCGGCAAATTTTTCGTCTGATTCACAAACACCAATAATTGCACCACCGCTACCGGCAAACTTTGCGCTAACCCCAACGCTTCTCGCCGTTTCAATCATTGCGACCTGCTCTTTTGGCAATTGACAAATCGAACGGCGAAGATCAAAGTTGCTGTCCATAAGACGTGAAAGTTCTTTCGCATCGCCTGCCGAAATCGCGGATTTCGCTTTTTCCGTTAGCTCGGCAAAAGTTTTCATCGCTTCGACTACCTTGAGTTCTCCCTGGTCGAACCGGAACCTTAAATTATTGTGGAAAACCTCCGTCGGCTCACTGTTATCCTCGGAAAACGCAATATAAAGCGGCGGTAACATTGCCGGATCAATTTGCTCGTAATTACCGCAAACGAAACCGTCCACCATGATTTTTTCGCCAAAATCCATGTA